>NZ_QQAT01000002.1:343724-485185 GCF_003350365.1 Rhodococcus sp. AG1013 | reverse complement strand
GCTGCACGAACTCGAGCGCCGCGACGGCTCGACCGCCCTGATCACGATGTGCGCGGGCGGCGCACTCGCGACGGGCACCATCATCGAGCGGATCTAGTCGTGCGGCCGCGTCGATGAACCGGCGAGGCCGCCGCTAGTCGCCGTGGCCGCCACCGTTCCGACCACCGAAAGCCGCCCCGATTACCCTGGCACCACTCCTTACTTCGGAGTAAGTTCCGGGTATGGCCACGTACATCGTCACGGGCGGCACCGGGTTCCTCGGCAGACACACGATCGAACGGCTGCTCGAGCGAGATCCCGCCGCCGAGATCCACGTCCTGGTTCGGCCCGGGTCGGTGTCGAAGCTCGAACGGATGTCGCACTCGTGGCCGGACGGCGACCGCGTCCACGCGCTGGTCGGGGACCTCACCGAGCCCGGACTGGGACTCGACGCCCCACCTCCGGACGCCGACCACGTACTGCATCTCGGCGCGATCTACGACCTCACCGCCGGGGACGAGCAGGCGGCGACGAACATCGACGGCACCCGATCGGTGATCGAGCTGACCGCCCGGATCGGCGCGACGCTGCACCATGTCTCGTCGATCGCGGTGGCCGGCGATCACCGCGGACGGTTCACCGAGAGTGACTTCGACCTGGGCCAGGGATTCCCGACGCCGTACCACCGCACCAAGTTCGAGGCCGAGCGGCTGGTGCGCGCGTCGACGGTGCCGTGGCGCATCTACCGGCCGGCGGCCGTGGTGGGCAGCTCGGTCACCGGCGAAATGGACAAGATCGACGGGCCGTACTACTTCTTCCCCGCCCTCGCCGCACTCGCGAAGCTTCCGTCCGTCCTTCCCGTCGCGGTCCCGAGACTCGGATACACCAACGTGGTTCCGGTGGACTTCGTCGCGGCGGCGATCGTCGAACTCATGCTCCGCCCCGGCCTCGACGGCCGCGCCTTCCACCTCGTCTCTCCCGAGTCACAACCGGTCCGGCAGATCTACGCCGCGCTCGCCGACGCCGCCCACGCGCCGACACCGGTAGCCGATCTACCGGGCGCCCTGGCCGCGCCCCTGCTGAACCCACCGGATCGGATACGGCCCACCCGCAACCTCGTGCTGCGTCGCATGGGCATCCCGCCGGTGCTGCTCGACCACCTCACCCTGCCGACCCGGTTCACCACCGACCAGACCCAGGAAGCACTGCAGGACAGCGGAATCGCCGTACCCCCGTTCCCGTCGTACGCGGCGAGGCTGTGGACGTACTGGCGTGAGCACCTCGACCCCGACCGGGCCCGCCGCGACGATCCGGCCGGTCCGGTCGTGAACCGTCACGTCGTCATCACCGGCGCCTCCTCCGGCATCGGACGGGCCGCCGCGATCGCCACCGCCGCGAAGGGCGCGACCGTCCTGCTTCTCGCTCGTCGCGCCGACGAACTGGACGCCGTGGTGTCGCAGATCCGCGAGGCCGGCGGGTCCGCGTTCGGGTACCCGTGCGACCTCACCGACACCGAGGCGGTCGACCGTACCGTCAAGTCGATCCTCACCGAACACGATCACGTGGACATGCTCGTGAACAATGCGGGTCGGTCCATCCGCCGAGGTATCTACCGCTCGACCGACCGCCTGCACGACTTCGAGCGCACCATGGCCGTCAACTACTTCGGCGCTGTCCGCATGGTCCTCGCGCTGCTACCGCACATGCGCGAGCGACGCTTCGGCCACATCGTCGACATCAGCACCGCCGGCGTCCAGGCCCGGACGCCGCGGTTCGCGGCCTACGTCGCGAGCAAGTCCGCGCTCGACGCCTTCGCCGACGTGGCCGCGGCCGAGACCCTGTCGGACGGGATCACGTTCACCACGATCCACATGCCGCTCGTGGAAACCCCGATGATCGCGCCGACCGGGCAGTACAACGCCGGCCGCGCGGTGAGTGCCGAGAAGGCTGCGGCGATGGTGGTCCGCGCCCTGATCGAACGCCCCAAGCGCATCGACGTCCCCATCGGAACCCTGGCCGAGTTCGGTGCCATCTTCGCGCCGCGAATGAAGGACCTCGCACTATCTCGGATGTATCACGCCTTCCCGGACTCCCCGGCCGCCCGCGGCGAGGCCGGCCCCGCACCCCGGCCGGAACCCCTCCTCGAGGCCCCGCGGGACGCCCGCCGACCGACCGGTCCGACAGCGTCGGCGGCCCGCTTCGCCCGTCGTCTCACCCGACTGGTTCCGGGCGTGCACTGGTGACGCATATGCGCTGGTGAACCGCCCTATTTCGCCCCGAAAATCGCACAGAATTTCGATTCCGAACGAGCCGCCGAGTTCGCCAAACCGTCTTTCGCTGTGCTAAGCAAGATAGGGGACCAACGAAAATAGGGAGAAGACTTTGACGCCAAGGATCGCGATTTTGGGAGCCGGTCCGAGTGGCCTCGCACAGTTGAGGGCATTCGAGTCGGCACGTAAATCAGGTCTTGGGTCGATGCCCGAAATTGTTTGTTACGAAAAGCAGAGCGATCTGGGCGGCATGTGGAACTACACGTGGCGCACCGGGCTCGACCAAAACGGCGAACCAGTGCACGGAAGCATGTACCGCTTCCTCTGGTCGAACGGACCGAAGGAATGCCTGGAGTTCGCCGACTATTCTTTCGAGGAACATTTCGGCCGACCGATTCC
This sequence comes from Rhodococcus sp. AG1013, assembly GCF_003350365.1. Lineage (NCBI taxonomy): Bacteria > Bacillati > Actinomycetota > Actinomycetes > Mycobacteriales > Nocardiaceae > Rhodococcus > Rhodococcus sp. AG1013. Next base: position 482,537 of record NZ_QQAT01000002.1, on the reverse strand, counting down.
GTCGTACCCGCCGCGTGCCGTCGTACACGACTACATCATGGGCCGGGTCGATCAGAGCGATGTGCGCAAGTACATCCGCTTCGACACCGCCGTCCGCTGGGTGGAGTACGTCGAACCCGAGAGCGAGGGTGACACCGGAAAGTTCGCGGTGACCGTCGCCGACCACAAGTCCGGCTCGCTCGAGACCGAACTCTTCGACTATGTCGTGGTCGGAACCGGACATTTCTCCACTCCGAATGTTCCGCACTTCGAGGGCCTCGACGACTTCCCGGGCCGCGTGCTGCATGCTCACGACTTTCGTGACGCCCGAGAATTCACAGGTAAACGGCTTCTGCTGATCGGCAGCAGTTACTCGGCCGAGGACATCGGGACGCAGTGCTTCAAGTACGGCGCCGCCGAGGTCACCTTCAGCTACCGCTCGGCGCCCATGGGCCACGACTGGCCCGAGGGCTTCTCCGAGGTGCCCGTGCTGACCGGGATCGACGGCCACACCGCACGTTTCCAGGACGGCAGCACCCGCGAGGTCGACGCGATCGTCCTGTGCACCGGCTACCAGCACCACTTCCCGTTCCTGCCCGACGAGCTGGCGTTGCGCACGAACAACCGCCTGTACCCGACCGGCATGTACAAGGGCGTCGTCTCGCAGGAGAACTCGCGTCTGTTCTTCCTCGGCATGCAGGACCAGTACTTCACGTTCAACATGTTCGATGCGCAGGCCTGGTTTGCGCGCGACGTCATTCTCGGCCGGATCGAATTGCCAGACACCGAGACGCGGGAACGGGATATCCAGGAATGGCGGGCCCGCGAGGAAGAACTTTCGACTGCCGTCGAGGAAATCGATTTCCAGGCCGCTTACATTCGCGATCTGGTGGATCGGACCGACTACCCCGAATTCCACGTCGAAAAGCAGGGCGAGCTTTTCAAGCAGTGGAAGAAGGACAAGAAGGCCGACATCATGGGCTACCGGAATTGCAGCTACGTGTCGACGCTGACCGGCACGATTGCCCCGCCGTTGCACGACGAGTGGCTGAACATTCTCGACGATTCCGCGGAATCGTTCCTGAACAACGATTTCGGCACGGGCGATTCGGCGAAGCAGGATTCACCCGCGCCGCGGAACGTGACGCCCATTGGACCTCGGATCACGCGGGCGCACCCGCCGCGGACCGAACGCTCGACCGAACTGTCCGGCTGAGCCGACGTCGCTAGGAACTCCCCGCCGGCACCTCGGCGGGGAGTTCCTGCATGCTCACCGCCACCACCGGCCGCACGAGCTTGGCCTCGGCGCCGCAGCTCGCGGGGCGGGCCGCGAGCTCCCGCTGCTCGAGTGAGACTCGCCACCGTCGACCGTCGCGGTGTGCCACCACCGGATCGGCGGTCCGTTCGTCGACCACCAGCTCGTCAGTACGGGCCGGCACGTCCTGTCGCACCGTCACCTCGGCGACCTGGCCGCGCGGGCTCCAGATGCTCCGTCCCCGCAGTCCCGGCAGGTACACCCGACCGTCCGCGGCGGCCCGGACGGCCCGCGCGCTGTCGTCCGGGCCCAGCCGCCCGTACGTGTTGCCGCTGGGCAGCAGGATCAACGACGGCGCGAACCGGTGGCCACCGGTGTGCGAGCACTCCCACACGGCGTCGCCGAACTCCGCGGTGAGCGCCGCCGCCACCGGACGTCCGAGCACCGCGCAGCACTGATCCCTTTTGCCGTGCGCGCACACCAGCACCACCGGCCCGGGCACCCGCTCCCCCAGCCCGGGTGCGCGGCCACGAACCTGCATCAGATCGACGTCGAGCAGGTCGGAGACATCTCCGATTTCGAGGCGCTCGCACCACGAGTGGTCCGGGTGCGAGTTCGCCAACAGCACCGTGCGACCGCCGCGCGCCACCTCGCTGCGTCCGGGACGGCGGATGAACATGATGCGCACCCCCGCCGCGTCGGCGCGGTCCGCCAGCTCACCGGCCAGTTCCGCGCCCAGCGCGGTGCCGTCGAGGACGTCGCGGCCCCACGCGCCCGGGTACTCGATGCACACCCAGCCCGCGACCTGAGCCGCGGTGCCCGGCAGCGGTTCGTCCGCCGACAGCACGGAGCACGTGTTGGGGCCGGCCTGCGGTACCGATTCACTCACCCCGCCATTGTGTACCGGCGCTCACTCGTAGAACCTGCGGCCCTCGGCGAACTGCTCGACGAAGGTGGCGATCCGCCGGGCCCGGGTCTCGGGACGTTTGGCGTCCTGGATGCGGTACAGCGCCGCGAACCGGTTGCGACTGTCGAGGGTCGCGAAGAACGCCTCCGCGGCCGGGTTCGCGGCGAGGGCGTCGAGCAGGTCCTGCGGCACCTGTGCCGTCCTCGGTCCCGCGTACGCCCGGTCCCACCGGCCGTCGGCCTTGGCCGCCTCCACCGCCGCCAGCCCCTCCGGTTCCACCAGGCCCCGCTCGATCAACGCCTCCACGGCATCCCTGTTGCGCTCGGACCAGGGGCTGCGGGCGGTGCGCGGCGTGAACCGCTGCACCCGGAAGTCCTCGTCGAGCCTGCGGGCCTGACTGTCGATCCAGCCGAAGCACAGCGCAACCTCGACCGCCTCGGCGTACGTCACGGACGTTTGCCGAGAATCCTTGCGGGCGATCTTCACGAGCACACCGGGCGACGACACGTTGGCGCACAGCCACTCTCGGAACTCGGCCTGGTCGGCGAAGTACTCGACGGGCAGTTCGGCCGCCACGATCAGTGCCTCGCCCAGACCCGCACGAAACCCTGCACCAGATACGCGAAGGCGCCGAGCCCGAGGACCCACTTGGTGGTGCTGACCGCGGTGGCGGCCCGCACGGTGGTGTCGCTGATGCGGTCCCGGTGATCGAGCAGGTAGAGCCCGGCGACGTTCTCGACGTAGTCGCCCGCGGCCGCGGCGACGGGAGCCGCGAGCAGCATCCGCTTCGTCGCCGGGGACAGCGGCGTCAGCTCGTCGAGCCGCCGGGCCCCCACCCGCAGCGCGGTGGCGTAGATGACGGGGTGCACGAAGTCCGGGTAGAAGTGGCTGCGGTAGCGCGCGATCTCGCCCGCGTCCATGCCGTCCAGCACCGCCCGGTACGCCCGCGCCGACGGCGCCGTCTGCGTCTTCAGCAGCTTCACCCCGACCGGGCCGAGCAGGCGCGCGATGTTGGCCTGCGACACGACATACGCCACCGACCACGCGATGAGCTTCCGATCTGCACGAAGGAATGCCATGTCCCGCATACTGCCACGCGGGACCGACGTCAGTGCGCCATCAGGAACGGCAGGACCGCGGCCTCGAAGTCCCGGTACCGGTCGCGATGGATGCTGTGCCCGCTCGTGAACGACACCACCTCGCAGTCGCGGATCGCGGTGACCGCGGCGTCGAGCAGCACCGGATCCACCATGCCGGCGGGGCCACCGCGCAGGATCAGCGTCCGCGCCTCGATGTCCGGGAGCCGTTGCCACCATGACGGATTGGGCTCGTGGAACTGGGTGAGCGCCGACGCCGTCATCGACCGGTCGAACGCCCACACCGCCCGCGGGCTGCGCAACATGCTGGAGGCGGCGTGCCACAGTTCCACCAACGACGGCAGCCTGCCGCCGAAGTTCGGGATCGGATCGCCGGGGCGCAACGGCAACGGTGATTCCTCGAGCACGAGGCGACGGACCAGGTCCGGACGCTGCTGCGCGACCAGCGAGACGGCGTGCCCGCCGAGCGAGTGCCCCACCAGGTCCACGCTGCCGAAGCCGAGGTCCTCGCACAGGCCGAGGATGTCGTCGCCGAACTCCCCGAACAGGTACGACTCGGCGTGCGCGCTGCGGCCGTGACCGCGCAGGTCCACCGCCAGCACCCGCCGCCCACGACCGGCGACGGCCCGCGCGAACCGGTCCCACGTGCGACTGTCGCCGCCCATCCCGTGCACCAGGATCACCGGAACAGGATGTGCCACAGCAGATCCTGTGGCACCACTGTCGCGGTAGGCGATCGTGTGGCCACTCCGGGTGACTGTCGTCTCGGTCATCTCCACGATCATCGAGCGTAATCGTGCTCCCGTTCCGGAACCGAGCGGGTCAGCCGTTGCGGTTCGAGCTTCAACCGGCGCAGCAACTGTGCGTTCGCCGCGACGACGACGGTGGACGCCGACATCAGGATCGCGCCCACCTCCATCGGCAGCACGAACCCGACCGGCGCGAGGACACCGGCCGCGAGCGGCACCGAGATCACGTTGTAGCCCGCCGCCCACGCCAGGTTCTGCACCATCTTCCGGTACGTCGCGTGGGACAGTTCGATCACCGACACCACCGCACGGGGATCGTCGCTGACCAGCACCACCCCGGCCGACGCGATCGCGACGTCGGTGCCGGCACCGATCGCGATGCCGACGTCGGCCTGCGCGAGCGCGGGCGCATCGTTGACGCCGTCGCCCACCATCGCGACCCTGCGCCCCGCGGCCTGCAACTCCTTGACCTTGGCGCCCTTGTCCTGCGGCAGCACGCCGGCGATCACCTCGTCGATGCCGAGGTCGTCGCCCACGGCCCGCGCGACCGCCTCCGCATCGCCGGTGAGCATCACGACGCGTACCCCGCGGGCATGCAGCGCCTCGATCGCGTCGCGAGACTCGGGCCGGATCTCGTCGGCCAGCGCGACCGCACCGATCACCCGACCGTCGCGGAGCACGTGCAGCACCGTCGAGCCGTGCGACGCCCACTCCTCCGTCTCGGGCAGGGCGGACGCACGGTGGCTGTGGAGCATGCCGGGCCCGCCGACGCTGACGCTCGCGCCGTCGACGGTAGCCGTGACGCCGACGCCGTTGCGGGCCTGAAACTCGGTGGCCTGCGGGACGCGCAACCCGCGATGCTCGGCGGCCGCGACGATCGCGCGGCCCAGCGGATGCTCGCTGTCGCGCTCCACCGCGGCCGCGAGCGCGATGACGGTGTCGTCGTCCCGTCCGGCGACCGCGGTGGCCGCGACCAGCGCCGGTTCGCCCTTGGTGAGGGTGCCGGTCTTGTCGAACAGCACGGTGTCGACGGTGCGCATGGCCTCGAGCGCACGCCGGTCGGTGATCAGCACACCGGCACGGGCCGCGCGCTCGGTCGCGATCGACACCACCAGCGGAATCGCCAGACCGAGAGCGTGCGGGCACGCGATGACCAGGACCGTGATGGTCCGGGTGATGGCCTCGTCGGGGGGACCGAAGATCGACCACACCGCCAGCGTGACCACCGCGGCGCCCAACGCGAACCAGAACAGCATGGCCGCGGCCCGATCGGCGAGGACCTGCGCCCGCGACGACGAGTTCTGCGCCTCGGCGACCAGACGCTGGATGCCGGCGAGCGCGGTGTCGTCGCCGACCGCGGTGATCTCGATCCGCAGCGCGGAATCCGTCGACACCGTGCCCGCGACGACCGTGTCGCCCAGCCCGCGGCGCACCGTGCGGGACTCGCCGGTGATCATGGATTCGTCCAGGTCACCGGCGCCCTCGACGATCCGGCCGTCGGCGGGGATGCGGCCGCCGGGGCGCACCATCACGACATCGCCGGCCACGAGATCGGCGGTCGAGACCGTGGTGACCGCGCCGTCGTCGCCGATGCGCTCGGCCTCGTCGGGCAGCAGGGCGGCGAGCGAATCCAACGCACTCGAGGCCTGCCCCAGCGACCGCATCTCGATCCAGTGCCCGAGCAGCATGATCACGATGAGGAGGGCCAGTTCCCACCAGAAGTCCAGGTCGTGGCCCAGGATGCCGAGGCTCGACCCCCACGACGAGACGAATGCGACGGTGATCGCGAGCGCGATCAGCAGCATCATCCCGGGCTGCCGGGCACGGAGTTCGCTCACCGCGCCGGTCAGGAAGGGGCGGCCGCCCCACACGAACATGACAGTGCCGAGCAGCGGCGAAATCCATTCCACCGCAGGGTTGTCCGGCAACGTGTAGCCGACCAGATCCGCGAACATCATGTTCGCCCCGACGACGGGGACGGACAGAATCAGCATGATCCAGAAGAGCGTGCGGAACTGGGCGACATGATCACCGTGACCGGCGTGCCCGCCGTGACCGGCGTGACCTGAATGATGCGCGTGTTCCGAACCCTCGTGACCGGAAGTATCCGCCGCGTGGTGTTCGTGAACTGCTTCTCCACTTGGGTTCATACCCACTGAAGGTATACCCCCCATGGGTATAGGGCAAGGGTGGATCGGCTACTCGTAGATGCCCTCCACACCCCACCTTCCTCCCTCGCAGATCAGAAGCAACGCCCGCGACTCGGCGAGCAGCACCTGCGCGCGCGCGGCCGCCCGCGCCGCCGAGACGTCCCACCAGCGTTCGTCCACCGGCCACGGTCCCGCCCACCCCTGCACCTCCCAGTCCCGGCTCCCCCACCGCAGCCGTGCGGGAACGGCGCTGAACTCCCCCCGCTCGGTGACCTGCACCGCACCACCCGCGCGGTCCTCGAGCGACACCGTCGGGATGTTCGGCAGCACCGTCGCCGGCGCCGGTTCGGGGAGTCGTCCCGGCCACGGCGCGGTGGGGTCGGATTCCGGTACCAGCTCGTCTCCCAACGGCACCAACGTGATTCGTTCCGCCGGCCCCCGACCGCCACTGAGCACACCCACCCGCACCGATTCGCCGCCGAGCAGACCCTGCACGCGGATCAGGGCCCGGCGGGCTCGTTCGTCCTCCTCTCCGACACCACCCCAGAGCCCCAGTTGCAGGGCCCCGGCAGCCACCACCTCCACCGGTTCGAGACGCAGGACGGTGATCCCCGCGGTGGGCCGGGACCCGCTGCGGCCGGTGAGCCAACCGTCCAACTGCCAACGCACCCGGTCCGCGGTGCCCTCCGGCGTCAGCGGTTCGGCGCACCGCCACGTCCGGGTCAGGTGCTCACCGTTGCCGGTGGTCGCCGACACCTGTAGTCGCGTACACGCGACCGCGGCGCCCGACAGTTTCGCGTGCAGTCGCTCGGCCATGGCCCGGCCCGCGAAGGCCGCGGCGTCGATCCGGTCGATCGGCGGATCACACTGCTGCTCCACCTCCAGGTCGGGGGGCAGCGCCCGCGCCGACGGTGGGCGTTCCGGTTCGCCGCGGGCAGTCCGGTGCGCGCGGACGGCGTCGGCGCCGAACCGCGACGCCACATCCACCCCGGACAGCGCCGCGAAGGATCCGACGGTGCGCAGCCCGAGTCGGCGCAGCAGATCGACCAGGTCGGCCCGGTCCGCTGCCGCGAGGCTGGGTTCGGCCGCGATCTCGGCGATCGGCAGCGGGGCCAGAAACCGCGCCCCCTCCCCGGCCGGCACCAGCGCCGCGTGGCGCGCCGCGATCACCGCGGTGGACAGTTCGTCGGCGATGCCGATCTGACACTCCGCACCGGCCGCCGCCACCACGTCCACCAACCGTTCGGCCGCGGCCTCCTCCGAGCCGAAGTACCGGCTCGCGCCGCGAGCCGCCAACACCAGCAGACCGGGGCGCAGCACCTCCACCCCGGGCGCGGCCTCGTCCACGGCGGCAGCGACGGGCTCGAACAGCCGCGCGTCACGCTCCGGATCGGCCTGCGCCACATGCAGTTCCGGACAACGCGCCTGCGCCTCCCGACGCCGCAGCCCACGACGCACCCCGTCCGCCCGGGCCGGCGCCGAGCACGCGATCACCCGATTGGCCAGCAACACCGCCACCGGCCGGGTGGCCGGCAGATCCGCCGCCGCGGCCGCGGCCACCGCGGGCCAGTCCGGGCACCACACCGCCAGCACCCGCGAGCTCACAGCGCCACCACGTCCGGCGTGAGCGCGACCGCCTCCGGCACCCACTCGACGCGCCCCTGCATCGAACACACATCCAGGCACGTGGTCCGCGGCCGGAAGGCCCGCCCCTGCGCCCGCCCCTGCGCCCGCACCGCCAACCGGACCGAACACACCCGGCCACGTCCGACGTCCGCGCCGCGCCCCACCCCGTCGTAGCCGCGCGCCTGCGCGTCCAGCCGGACCTCCGCCCCGCCCCAGTGCCCGTCGGTGACCACCAACGTGGACTGCTTGCTGCGCGCGCGAGCCACCACGGCCCGGGCCCGCGACGGCGGCACCGACATCCCACCCAACCCCAGAACCACCAGGTCCATGCCGTCGAGCAGAACCGCCGCGACTTCTCTCGGGGTCCAAGGCTGTGGCGCGACACTTTCAGAGGAGTTTTCGCAGCTCAGTGCACCCTCCGGAGAAGGCAGCAGATCACCACAGGCGTGGCACTGAAGATGAGCGCAGATACGAACCCAGGCGCACGCCGGCAACGGATGCACGCCAGGAAAGTGCTGGACAAGCGTGACCACACGCATGCAATAATTAGAACATGCGTTCGAATGAAGGGCTAGGGGGAAACGCCACCACAGCGGAGACGAGTACGCCGCTTGCCGCACTGCCCTTGGGAGAACAGCTCGAGAGGCTGCGATCGCAGATGGCCGCGATTTCGTCGCGCACAACTGATCACAAGGCACTGAATCCCCAGTGCGGAAGAGATGTACTCGCGGCACCCGGAGGCCTGGAGCAACTGCTACCCGCCAGAGGTCTGCCCAAGGGCACCGTCGTTGCGTGCTCTGGCACCTCGCTCCTACTCGGCATGCTGGCCGCAGCCACCCAGGATGGGACGTTCGCTGCGGTTATCGGGTACCGCCAGCTCTGTTGGCTTGCCGCGGTGGAGATGGGCGCGGACCTGTCCCGTCTGGCGCACATCCCTGACGCTGGAGATAACGCGTTGAAGGTGCTCGGCGTGCTCCTTGACGGGCTCGACATGGTGGTACTCGACCTTTCCGGTGCCGCCATATCACCGAGCCGCTCCCGACCTCTCGTAGCGCGTGTCCGCAGCCACCGCTCCGTGTTGGTGGTCACCAGCGGCGACTGGCCCGGACCTGATCTTCGACTGGATTCCAGACCGGCCGCCTACGGCGGAATCGAAGGCGGAGTCGGCCGCATCCAGTCCATTCACCTAGATGTTCGGGTCTCCGGCAAGGGCATTCGACCTCGCGCTGGACGCCTGGTTCTCTCGAGCACCAGCTCCGGCCACACATCCTGGTCCATGAGGGATCCAGCTCCAGATCGTTTGGCTCACATTGGATAGCCGAGTTGGGCAATGAAAATGGTGGCCGACACCGGCGACGGGATCTCCGCCGAACACCTCCCGCATGCATTCGCACGGGTTCACCGGCTCGATGTGGCACGCGACCGCGGGCATGGCGGAGCCCGGATCGGCCTCGCGATCGCCAAGGTGCTCATCGAGGCGCCGCGTGGTCACATCACTGTCACCAGTGATGGACCGGGAACGGGAAGTACCTTCACCATCACGTTGCCCCTCCGCCCAGATCAGCCGTGAGGAAGCACTCGGTGGCAGCGGTCGGACCGGCTCGAGCCCGCCAGGCACTTGTCCGGCGGTCGTCACTGTCCTGATCGCCGACCTCGCCGTTACGACAGGAATCAACTTGGAGTGCACGGTCTGATGCCGGTCCGGCCCAGCCTGTCCCCGCAAGTGGTCGAAGTGACACCGAGACCGGCGAACGACAACTAACGTCAGCCAAGTCACCATCAGTGCACCTATGGCGGTTCCTCCGCTCGGTACGACGGGAGAGCCAGAGGAGGAGCGATTCGTGTTCTCGACGCCACGACGCTGGATGCCCCCGGTTACTGCGGCCACGATCGCTTCGAGCCTGATACTGGGATCGTCCATCGCATTCGCCGCACCTGTTGAGGTGTCGTTCAACGAATCCTGCCGGGCGTCTTCCGTCGTCGACGTCGACAATCTCAGAACGGACATGGTCACCGTCGAGGCACCGGCCACCGTCGAACCGGGACAGCGGTTCACCTATCGAATTCAGACAGGTCCGCAGTCCTACCCCTCCTCGAGCTCGGGGGCGACCACCATCAGCGTCTCCCGACTGAAGAACGACTTCGAGATCCCGGCCAATGCGGTCTTCGTCGGCGCCACGGTAGTGGCCGGCACGGGCATCAACCTGGACAACGTCGCACCGAACGTGCTTCGCGTCGACGACAACGGTGTCGTCAACGATGTCTCGGGTGGCGTTCTGCGATTGTCCGGGAACAACGAGGTGATCGGAAACAGTCCATCGTCGAGCACCGACAGCGAGGGTGGCATCCGGGTTCCGAAGAACTCCAAGAACCTCGACGGCTCAACCAACCCCAACGGGGACACCTGGTTCCAGATGCCCGCCGTCGAGGTCACGATGATCGCCGGCGAATCCGGCGTGATCGCACCGAAGCTCAGGACTGCGGGCGCGGCCGGCGACTTCGACAACGATGCGAACTTCAACACCTCACTCGCCAAGGCATCGCTGTTCGGGACCCACTGGGCCGCGACCCGGTGTTCGCCGAGAGACACGACCACCGGACCGCTGAACGGTGGGGCCGACCCCGTGGCGACTGTCGCCATCTCGAGTCCAACCGATGTGAAGACGTCGACGGTGGTGTCGGCACCGGAGTCGGTGCCCACCGGGACGTCGGTCACCCTGTCTGCCACTGTCTCGCCGGCGCCCGGCGGCGGCACGGTGCAGTTCCGGATCGACGGCGTCGATCTTGACGGCCCCGTCAGCGTGGTCGACGGACGGGCGTCGGTGTCACACACCTTCGCCGATGCCGGTGAGCACAAGATCGGGGCGGTGTACTCGGGCGCCCCCGGCACCACCCCGTCGACGTCGGAGGTGCGCACCATGACGGTGACGGGATCGGACGAGCCGAGCGCGAACCGGGTTCCGAAGACCGCAGTGTTGATCGCCCTCGGCGCCGCCGCCGTCGCGACGCTCCTCGTGGTCGGCCGGACCCGTTCACGCGGGAAGTGAGAACCCTCGCGCCGCCGGGACCGTGACCGACGAGGTCACAGTCGTCGTGCGATCGACTGGGCCTGCGCACCCAGCCGCAACATCCGCAGGTCGGTCAACGGGGTCAGCGCGTTTCCCATCCGATTGGTCACGAAGGCCAGTGCCAGACCCGACTTGGAGTCGGCGAATGCGCCGGACCCACCGAGTCCGTAGTGGCCGAAGGCATGTTCGTACTGCGTCCGGCTGGCGACGAGGGCGGCGTGATAACCGAGCCGCCAGTTCGTCCGGATGCCAAGGACGAAGTCCCGGTCGGTGGTCTGCACCTCGCTCAATTGCGCGACAGTCTCCGATCGCAGGAACTGGATGCCCTCGACGCTGCCGCCATTGGCGAGCGCCCCGTACATCTTGGCGAGCGCACGAGCGTTGAAGACGCCGTTCCATCCCGGCATGGCGACGTCGTGGATGGCTGGGTTGCGCACGAGTTCGTCGAATCCCCGCGGCATTCCGGCATCGGCGACGCCCCTGAGCCCCGGTATCCGGGAAAGCACAAACGAGGTCGTATCCCACGACAGTCGGAACGGGTTGATCCGTGGGAACGACTTGGCGATCCGGTATCGCTGCTCGGGCGGAACGACAAACCAGAATTCGGGGACGCCGAGCGGCTCGGCGATCTCGGTGCGCACCAACTCGGCGAACGGCTTGCCGGTGGCTCGCGCGAGCAGCTCCGCAACCAACGTGCCGTAGGTGACCGCGTGGTACCCGGGCAGCATCGGACTGCGGGGATCCGGCGCGCTGGCGGCCAGCGCCGCGGTGACGGCGGCATGGTCCATCAATCCCAGCGGACCGGGAACCAGGCCCCGCACCCGGTGCAGCCCGGCACGATGGCTCATCAGATCCCGGACGGTGATCGCGTCCTTGCCCGCGGCGGCGAACTCGGGCCAGTACCGAGCGACGGTGCGTCGTAGTCGATGATCCCGCGCTCCGCCAGACGATGTAGCACGGTGCTGGCGACGCCCTTTCCGGTCGAGAAAGACAGTGCGACGGTGTCCTTCGTCCACCGGTCGGCCTCGCCCAACCGCCCCACACATCGAGCACCCGCTCCCCGTGCAGGTAGACGGCGAGTGCGCCGCCGCCGTCGCGGGATCCGTGGAACAGGTCGAAGAACTGGGCAGCTAGTGCCCGGAATCGGGAGTCGATGCGCATCGCGCCTGTCACGAGCGGCGGCGCAGGCACCAGGGTGGGACGGTCGGGATGAACGGCTGGATTGTTCATGATCCATCCCGTGCTGTCGCGGTCTCGAGGTCGCACAACGCTTCCTCCAGCGCTTCAATCAAACGCTCGATGTGCGGAACTGATTCCGGAGCGCCGATGCAACCGAACTGGAGCTCGTCCGCGTAGTGACAGACCGTGATGTTGAGGTCGATGCCGTCGAAGACGACGGAGACCGGGTACAGCTGCCGCAGCGGCGCGCCGTTCCAGTACAACCACTGCCGGGGACCCGGAATGTTCGAGATCACCAGATTGAACGTGGGCCGCAGGTGAGGGTCGAGCGGCAATATCGTCGTCAGGTTCGGGACGAGGTCCGGCACGGCCGTTACCAGCGACGGGTACAAACCCTGCTCGTGAATCCGCTTCTTGGCGTCGGTCATCGACCGTACGATCAGGTCCAGTCGGTCGAGGGGGTCTGCCAAGTCCGTTCCGAGGTTGCACAGCGCCACCCCCACGGAATTACCACCCGAATCGGCGTCCGTGCGTCTGCGCTGCGCAACCGGCACCAAGGCAACCAGCGGCGCGTCCGGCAACTCGCCCCGCTCGAGTAGCCAGGCCCGCAGCGCGCCCGCGCACATCGCGAGGATCACATCACCGCAGGAAGCTCCGGTCGCATCCTGAACGGACCTGATCCTGGCCTTCGGCCACGAACGGGCGGAGAACGTCCGCGCTGAGGTGATCTTTGCGTTCAGGACACTCCGAGGGGCCTGCATCGGCAACACGGTGGCCTCCGACCTCAGACCCGCGGCGACCTTGCCCGCCTCTCCGAACAGGGCCTTGCCGAGAATCTCCACCGCGGCGACCATCCCCTCGGCAAGGTCGCGGGCCCGGCGGACAGAGCGGCCCAACGACCCCCATCCGTCTCGGGCGGGACTCGTCAGGGGCTCCTCACCGTCGCGCGTGAGAGGAACCGGCTTGCCGCGTTCGAGCGGATCGGTGCTCAGCGAACGCTCGATGAGACGTATCCCGGACATGCCGTCGAGGAGCGCGTGATGGATCTTCACGTAAAGGGCGAATCGCCCTCCGGACAGACCCTCGATCAGATGGGCGCTCCACAGCGGTCTGGAGCGGTCGAGCTGGCTCTCGTGCAGTCGTGCGACCAGCTGGTGGAGCTCCGCGTCTCCGCCCGGAGGAGCCAACGCCGACCACCGCAGGTGCCAGCTCATGTCCAGACGGTCGACCGTCTCCCACGTGGGTATGCCGGCCGTGGACAGTCTCGCGACGGGCCTGCGCATGAGCGCCGGGTGCACACTCGTATAGGTCAGGGCTTGCCGGTAGGCCGCTTCGGCGAAGGTCTCGTGCTGGTCTTCGGCCGGATCGAACACCATCAGGGCAGCTACGTGCAGGGTGCGCGAACCGATCTCCCCCACGAGCAACGCCAGGTCGACGGGCGACATCAACTCCATCAGGCACCTCCGCGGCGCGCACCCAGCGGGCTTCCCCTCAGCCTTGCACCATCGGAGGTCGCCCGTCCAGACCTGCGTACGCGCCCGGCGCCGTCGGGCGATCCCCCTCGCCGACCCGGGTCCGGGCTGGAGCGCTTCTGCTCAACGTTCGCCGCGGATCCAGCCGAACGCAATCACCTGGAACCGCGACGATCATCGCATCAACCGGGTGGGCTGACGCGTAGCGTTCTCGATGTCCTTGGATGTCGTCGCAACCAGTTGATTCGCGAGATCCCTGAGAGCCCGCGCAGTGGCGAGTTCGTCACCGATCACCGGCACCTCCGGGTCTGCTGGATCTCGCCTCGTGAATCCGACGCCGACGAGCCTGGACGGACCGATCGTCAGGGATGCCTTCGCCCGGGTCCGACGATCATGTTCGTCGATCGTGACATCGATCATCCAGGTCTTGTCGCTCATGAACTACTCCTTCGCGGACCGCGCCTTCGGGATCGAGGTGACGTCGGGGCGGACGATCTTGCGTTCGGCGATGCCTCCCCATTCGCTTGCGGCAGTGACGGTTCCGTGGTGCGTGGTGAATCCGATGAGTCGGCACTGGTCTCGATGCCGCTCACGGATCAGGTGCCCGAGTGTGAGTTCGCCGTGGGCGCCGGCTTCGGTTGCGCGCGCATCGCCCACGTGGGAGTTGTGCGCCCACACCACGACTCGTGATGAGTTGTCTTCGTGGCGGTCGAGATGGGCGATCAGGGCGTCGAGGGTGTCGGCCATATGGAGGTCGCGGAGGTTCCAGGACGTTACGTGCCCCGGAACATGGCTCGGTAGTACTCCTCGGCGTTGCGGACGCTCCAGGCGTTGTGCTCGGCATAGAACTGCTCATCCTCGGCAGTGGCTCCATCCGCTCGGACGTAGTCGATGGCGTGGCGCTGCAGCTCCCGCAGCTGGTCGACAACCTCAGTCTCGCAGGACTTCCCGGCGCCGAAGGCGGCGGCGTACCCTTATGCCTGGCCGTCACTACTCGGGACCTGGTCGAAGCATGCGTACCGCCCACGTGCCCGGTCGGCCGCCTTTGTTGCGTATCCCGGAATGCTCCCGGTACCTCGTTAACCGGATGGTCTCTGAGCTGACCCCGAGTACGGGCGTGGATTGACCCCGGTCGACGTCACCGAATTCTACAGTCGTTATGCCGACCTCGATCATGCCACTCCTACACGAATCCACACTGCTGCAACGGAATTGCAGGGAACTCAGGGGCGATAGCGGAACAGGCGGCATGACGATCTGGGCGTTTCGGGCGATGCCCGGATCGTTCCGGCACGATACGATCGTGGGTCAGCTGCACAAAAAGGTGACAACCTGCCTCCCTTTCGCGCGGCAGTCCCAAATGCCGGCGGATCCGAGCCCGCAAAAGGGTCGTCGAATGCCTCTACTTGTCGGCGTGCACGGTGCCCTCGAATCGGTGCGAGGTGTAGCCCTCGACATCCGGGACCGGACCGCTGGTGATCCACCGAGGGTGGTCACACGCACCCTCCTGGTCCGCCGACATCGACCGCCACACCTCCTGCGCGAGGCGTTCCACCACGCCCACACCGACATCCCCACGCTCGACGACATCGAACGCGATGATCTCCCGTTCCTGCGCCATAAACACAACATAGGCACCCGCCGGCAGCCAGGACGAGCAATGTCACGAACCTGCGCTCGGAACGTGACACAAACACCGCAACGCGCATGGTGAACACGGAACGGCACCACGTAGCGCACCCGTCACGTACCGCCCGACACCCACAACCCCACCGGGCACGATGCGTTTGGTTATGCTGCGGGCCGTCGCCCCTATTGAGGAAATGGTCACCATCCGCCGGGAAGCAGCGTCGACGCTACACCGATCATGTTGCGCATCAACATATCTTGTGCAGGCGTCGCACCTGTTGTCGGACGGTGTCCCCCGGATCCGTGCGCACCGTCGTGCGCGGCATGGCTATTGCTGCCCATCCGTGACCAGCGACCGGTAGATGGCCGGAGCACGAGCATGGGCGCGCCCGCGACTGCGAGGGGCACGCCCATCATGTGGGCCGGTCCCCAAGATGTAGCGCTACTCGCTGGCATGCCAGCCGGGAAGGCCTCCGCATCCCACAGCCGTAGCGGCGCGGCGACCGCCACCGCGGACACGGCCAGAAGCGCGCAGATCCACACGAGGGTGCGGCACCGGCGACACGACGGGGCCGGCTCGGTCAGACCAGCGAACGTACCGTGCAAACCGGGCCCAAAAGCCGCGCTCGGGCCGTTCGGCCCTTCCGGTGCCGCGCCGCCCGGCGTAGCAATGGCCCAATGAGACACCGACCCGAGCTGCCCCCGACGTTCCCGATCGAGGTCACCAAACACGGCGATCTGCCGGGCGCCGAGGACTATGTCAACTACAAGATCGGCGGCCTGGGCCGTCTGGCCCACCGGCCGCTGCTGTCCGCTCACGTCAAGCTCACCAAATACACCGACCCCGCGCTGGAGAAACCGGTGCTCGCCCAGGCCAATCTCGATGCCGACGGGAAGACGGTGCGCGCGCAGGCAGCCGGCCCCAACACCCGCGAAACGGTCGACAAGCTCGAAGCTCGCCTGCGGCGGCAACTCGAACGTGCTGCCGAACACTGGGAGGCCAAGCGCGGCAAGGGGCCGTCAGCCGAGCCACACGAATGGCGGCACATATCCGAACCCACCCATCGGCCCGACTACTTTCCCCGACCCGAGGCGCAACGGAAGATCGTCCGGCACAAGGCCTACACGCTGGCGACCTGCACCATCGACGAGGCCGCGTTCGACATGGACATGCTCGACTACGACTTCCACCTGTTCACCGAGGAAGGCACCGGCCGGGACAGCGTCCTGTACCGCGACGAGCCCACCGGATACCGGCTGGCTCAGCTGACGCCCCCACAGCCATCCGACCTCGCCGCGTATCAAGTGCCGCTCACGATCAGCCCGCACACCGCGCCTCGGCTGACCACACAGCAGGCGGTCGAACAGCTCAACGCCCTCGGCCGGCCCTTCCTGTTCTTCCTCGACGCCGGCACCGGGCGCGGCAACATCCTGTATCGCCGCTACGACGGCCACTACGGCCTGATCACCCCGAGCACCGAAAGATGAAACAGACCAATATGATGCCGGGCCCGCGCGAGGAACCACGCCCGAGTAACGGGCCGGTGTGATATCTGGCCTGCGCCGCGGCCGCGCGGCGCCGCGCTTCGGTCGTTCCTTCAGATGCGACGACCGCGCCACTCGTTGATCAGGCCGGTATACGAGTGGCATCCACAACGACTGCACACAACGGTGCGGCCTCGAGGAGCGGCGCGGGTCGGCATCCCGTCGACCCGCACCAACTACCGGTGAACTGCTATCGCTGAGAGTTCGCTACCGTCCACGTCAGCGGGTGATCCCCGGCCTGTTCATGTTCGCGAAGAGTTCTCGGTTCGCGGCCCGGGCCGCATCGAGTTCCTGGTCTCGTTCCTCGAGTAGGCCGGTGAGTTCGACGACGTGCTGCTCGAGCATCGTGATGCGGTGCTGCAGTTGGTCGATGTCGGTCGGCGCACCGAGTCCGGATCGCGCCATGCCTGTTCGCCGAGCAGTTCGGACAGTTTGCGCTGCAGCTGCCTGTTGTGCGCGGCCAAGCGCGTGATGCACTGTTGGGCGTCGGCGAGGTCGGCTTTCAGGGAGTCGCGCGTCACGGGTGCCGGGCTTCCTGCAGTCGCTGGCGGCGCCGTCTGAGCCGTGTGGATCTGGGCGAGCAGGTCCTTGTGCCGGTAGAGGAAGGTGCGGTCGACACCGGCAGCACGGGCGATCGCAGAGACGCTGATCTCGGTCCCTTCCGCACCCGCGGCGTTGAGTGCCTTGATCACTCGTTGCCGTCGCCGCGCGGAGTCCGCGCGGCGGCCCTCGATTATCGGATCGGCCATCGGTCACGCACCCCTGTCTGGCCGGATGTCGGGAACTCGCTGGCGGATCCGGTATGCCGAGACCGACAACCTGGTTGCGAGCGCGTCGGACGACGGCCACGGACTCGCCGATTCGCGCTCGTTCCGCAGCGGGTAGGTCGTCGATATCGGCTTGGATACGGGAGATCAGGCGGCGAATACGGGTGATCTCCTCGTCCGACGGCATGGCCTCTGCCTTGGCCCAGTCGTGGCAACAAGCGTGCCGCGAAGTCGTTCGCGGCTGCGCAGCAAGTCGGCGAGGTATGCCTCGAGGTCTGGCAGGTAGGACTCATCGGTCGAGAAGTGCGAACAGCCGACACAGCGGAAGCGGACCGGGCAGTCCTCCCCGCCCGCTGTGACGTTGCTCGGCTCGCTGCATGCGCCGTGCGGGACTGCGATTTCGCCGACGGCACGGCGCCACGTGTTCGGCGTCGAGCAGTGCTTTCGCCTGCCGCGTCGACGGCACTCGATTCGCCCTTCGCCGGCACCGCCGCGATCCGCCGACGCAGGTATTCCAGGCGCTGCTGACGCGTCAGGCCCGACAACCCCGACAACTCGGCGGAGACGGAAGGCGGGGATACAGGCAGCTGGGCTGGTTCGGTCATATCTGCTCCCCGGGGCACACTTCTGGTTCTTCCGATGTTCGGCGCGCACGGGGAAGACGCGGCACACAGTCGATTCGAACATGTTTTCGAATCAGTTCCAGTAAAGCTCCTGCGTGTCAGCACGTCAAGACGAACCCCGCCGATCCACTAACCTCGAATACGTGACTGATCAGGAACCCACCCGAGCAGGCCGACGAAGCCGGGCGGTCATCGGGCCGGACTACCTGATGGCGGGCAGATACCGGCTGCGCTCCAAGCTCGGCGGCGGCGGCATGGGCGCGGTGTGGCTCGCGCACGACACGCTGCTCGACCGCGAGGTCGCCGTGAAACAGGTCACCTCCACCATCGGCATGGACGAGGCGGAGGCCCGCGCGGTCCGCCAGCGGGCCCTACGCGAGGGCCGCAACGCCGCGCAGCTGTCCCACGAGCACGCGATCGCGATGTACGACGTCGCGGTCGAGTCCGGCGAGCCGTGGCTCGTCATGGAGTACCTGCCGTCGCGCAGCCTCGCCGAGGCCATGAATCTCGCGGACACCCTGCCGCCCCTCGAGGTCGCGCAGATCGGTGCGCAGATCGCGGCCGCGCTCACGGAGGCGCACGCGGCCGGCATCCTGCACCGCGACATCAAGCCGGGCAACATCCTCGTCGCCGACCGCGGCGAGGCCCTCGGCATCGTCAAGATCAGCGACTTCGGGATCGCCCGCGCGAAGGGTGACGCGCCCAGCGGCAAGCCGGGGGTCATCACCGGAACGCCCGCCTACTTCGCCCCCGAGGTCGCCCGCGGCGACGACCCCACCGAGGCCAGCGACGTCTTCTCGCTCGGCGCGACGCTGTACACCGTCGTCGAGGGCCAACCCCCGTTCGGCCTCGACACCGATCCCATCGCGCTGCTGCACCGGGTCGCGAAGGCCGAGATCTACCGACCGAGCCTCAGCGGTCCGCTCACCGACACGCTGCTGCACCTACTCGAGCCCGACCCGGCCCGCCGCCCCACGATGGCGCAGGCCCGCGACGCCCTCGCCGCCGTCGCACTCGGATCCGACGCCGGGACCGGGGCGGCCGCCGCCGACGCGCTGATCGGCGCACCGGTGAAGGCGGCCGACGGCACGGTCCCCAACTGGGCCTACCGGTCGGCCCCGGCACCGATCCCGCGCCGCCGCATGGCCTCGACCACTGCGACGGATCTTCCTGCCGCGCAATCGAACACACCGTTGGGCGCGGTTCCGCGTCCCGCGGGGCGGGCGTGGCTCCGTCAGCTCACCGACGGTCTCACCGGCCCGCAGGCCCCGACCGACACGCGCGGCAAGATCGTCGCGGCCGCGCCGCTCGCGATGGCCGTCATGGTCGGCATCATCGTGCTCGCGTTCGTCGTGGTGCTGATCGTCGCGCTGGTTCTCTGAGACAGCGTCCCAGTAGCGACGGCTCAGTCGATGCGGCGCCGGTGCGCCCACCGGGTGAGCGCATTCCGATTGGACTGCTGTGTCTTTCGCAGCACGTTCGACGCGTGGGTCTCCACGGTCTTCACCGAGATGACCAACTCCTCGGCGATCTCACGGTAGGTGTACCCGCG
Source organism: Rhodococcus sp. AG1013 (assembly GCF_003350365.1). NCBI lineage: Bacteria > Bacillati > Actinomycetota > Actinomycetes > Mycobacteriales > Nocardiaceae > Rhodococcus > Rhodococcus sp. AG1013. Next base: position 462,939 of record NZ_QQAT01000002.1, on the reverse strand, counting down.
GGCGAGCAGGCGCAGCACCTCGAGTTCACGCGGGGTGAGCGAGTCCAGTTCCGGATCCAGAGGAGGCTCCGGAACATTCGAACGTCCGGTGAACGAGTCCAGCACGAAACCCGCGAGCCTCGGGCTGAACACCGCGTCGCCTCCGGCCACGCGGCGGACACCGTCCGCCAGTTCGGCACCCGAGATCGTCTTCGTCACATACCCGCGGGCACCGGCCCGGATCACGGCGATCACGTCCTCGGCTGCGTCGGACACACTCAGCGCCAGACAGACCGGGCCCGAGTCGATTCCGTTCAGCACCGCGACACCACCCCCGTCGGGCATGTGCACGTCGAGCAACACCACCTGGGGACGCAGCGCGTTGATGCCGGCTACGGCCTCGGCGACGCCGCCGGCCTCACCGACGACCTCCATGTCGGACTCCCGACCGAGTTCGGCACGCACCCCGGCCCGGAACACCGCGTGGTCGTCGACGAGGAATACCCGGAACTTGTCGGGGCTGGGTGCAGAGGAGGCCGAGAAAGTCACGGCCCCACCCTAGGACATCGGTTCGGCTTCGCTCGCGACGTCCGGGGCAGCAATGTCTTCACTGTCCGGCGAGACCGGGCGCGGCATGTGGATCCGCACCTCGGTGCCCTTGCCCACCGTCGAGCGGACCTCCACCCGACCGCCGCGCCGCTCGATCCGGGCACGAATCGACTTGGCCAGCCCCTGCCGGTCCTCCGGCACCGTGTCGGGGTCGAAGCCCACACCGCGGTCGCGGACGAAGATGCTGACCTGGTCGCGTTCGGTCTCCGCGTACAGATCGATGCTCGAGACCCCCGCATGCTTGGCGGCGTTGACGAGCGACTCCCGCGTGGCGCCGAGCAGCGCGGTGAAGCACTCCCGCGACAGCCCGGGCCCCTCCTTGCCGTCGGCAGCGAGTTCGACGTCGCCGACGGTGACCGGACGCACCGTCACCCCGTGCTGATCCTCCACCTCACCGGCGATGGTCTGCAGTGCCTCCGACAGGCTCGTGTGCGCGGTCTCGCCGCCACCGAACAGCCACCGTCGCAGCTCCCGCTCCTGCCCGCGCGCCAGCCGGGTCACCTCCTGCGGCGACTCTGCCTGCTTCTGGATCAGCGCGAGCGTCTGTAGCACCGAGTCGTGCAGGTGCGAGGCGATCTCCTCGCGCTCCTCGTTGCGGATGCGGGCGGCACGCTCCTCGCCCAGCGCCCGCCACAGCCGCAGCCACAGCGGCACCGTGAGCAGACCGGCACCGACCAGTGTCACGACGACGGCGAGCAGCGACGACCGCAGCGCATCGATGTCGACCTGCGCGAGGATCACCACACCGAGGCCCGTGACGATCAGCGTCACACCGCCCAGGACGCGCGCCCAGGTGAGCACCGTCGGGCGGTGCGGCAGACCCAGCACCGAACGCGAACCGTCGGTGTCGAACTCCCGCCACACCAGCGCGGCACCGACCGCTACGACGACGAACGGCGTGATCACCGACGCCGCCGTACCGTTGATCATCCAGGCCAGACCCGCACTGATCGCGAGTCCGATCACGGCCAGGCCCAGCGCGCGACGACGCTCGGCGGCGCTGGGTTTCTCGGTGTCGGTGCCGGGCGGCGTGAAGATCCACAGCAGCCCGTACGCGACGATGCCCGCACCGGCGAGCGCGGCCAGCAGTGTGAACGCGACCCGCACCTTGAAGACGTCGACGCCGAGATGATCGGCGAGGCCGCCGGCGACACCGCCCACGATGCGGCCCCCGACTCGACGCTCGAGCCTGGGGTGGAGGGTTTCGTCCCGCACGGGATCCAGAGCCGTGTTCACGACCTGGTTGGGGTCGACCAGAGGTTGCACAGTCCCGATCCTGGCACGGATTCCCGCGGTCCGGCATCAGGGTCCGACCCTGATATCCGTGGACGCTCCGACCCGGGTTCAGGGAAAGATCAGGGTAGTTCCCGATGGTGCGGCGAGTGGCCGATCGCGACGATGGTTGCATGAGCACTGAAGGGACCACCGGGAGCTTCTCCGATCAGCTTCACGACCTGTGGCGGACCCGCCCGATCCGGCTACCGGCGCACGGCCACATCGCCGGCGTCGCGGCGGGCATCGGCCACCGCTACGGCATCGACCCCGTCCTCGTGCGGGTCGCGTTCGTCGTCTCGACGATCTTCGGCGGCGCCGGCATCGTGTTGTATCTCGCATGCTGGCTGCTGCTCAGCAAGCCCGGCGACCAGGTCTCGCCCGCGGAGTCACTGCTCGGACGCGGCCAGAGTTCGCAATCCGGCACCAAGACCGTGGTGTTGCTCGTGGCGCTCGCGATCGCCGCGAGCACGCTCGGCCCGATCGGTGTCGGGATGGGCGGGTCGGGACTGATCAGCTTCGCGCTCATGCTCGGCGGCCTGTGGCTGCTGTACCAGCGCCGGCCGATTCCGCCGGCGCTGCCGGCGGGGGTGCCGCAGACCGTCGCCGGGTTCCCGGTGACGCCGTTCCAGACGGCGCCGACGGCCGCGTACCCCGGCCAGCCGTACACCGGGTACAGCGCGTACACGCCGTACACGCGACTGCCCGACCACTACGAGCCCGAGTCGGAGCCCGCGTCCGAGTCCGGGGCCGCTCCGGATCGGCCGACCGTCCCGACGGATCCGGTGGCTGCGACATCACCCGAGCCGACTCCCCCGGCCTGGGACCCGCTCGGCGTGGCGCCGTTCGCGTGGGACCTGCCCGAGCCGGCCCGCGCACCGGAGCTGCCCGCGGAGCTGCCACGCAAGCCTCGCAGCCGATTCACGTCCGTCGTCCTCGGCCTCGCGGTCCTGGCCGCCGCCGCCGCGACCGGCGTGTGGGCCGCGACCGGCGCGGAATGGTTGACGCCCGCCCGGATCGGCGGCGTCGCCCTCGCCGTGATCGGCGCCGGACTGCTGGTCGGAGCCTTCCTGCGGCGCGGCTACGGACTGCTCGTCGTCGGATTCCCGCTCGCCGGGTTCGTGATCCTCTCGTCGATCATCGGACCACTGAACTGGGACGGGTCGAAGGTCGGCCAACACACGTGGACCCCGCGATCGATGGGCGAACTCACTGCCGTCTACGAGGGCACGGCCGGCGACTTCACCGTCGACCTACGCCAGCTCGATCTCACCGAGAACCGGGAGATGCGCCTCGACGGCACGTTCGGTAACTACACCGTGATCGTGCCCGAGAACATGAACGTCCGCACCGATTGCTCCGTCGTCGGCGGTACCACCGACTGCATCGGAGACGGATTCGTCGACGGTGGCGCCGACGGCACCAGCGGCCCGGTCCTGGACCTGAAGGTCGACAACAAGTTCGGAGAAGTGAGGGTCTACCGTGGCTGAATACGCTGACAATCAGGAAACCACCGAACGCATGTCGGACACCGACGAGCAGTCCACCGCGACACCATCGCGATTCCCATCTATAGGCCTGCTCCTGGCCGGCATCGCCGCGCTGCTGGTCAGTGCATGGGCCATCATCGGCCCGTTCACCCTCGACCCGCTCGCCAACGTCGGCGCCCGCTGGCTGTTCGTGATCGTCGCGGTCGGCATCGGCGCGGCGCTGGTGTTCTCCCCGGGTCGGCGGCGCTAGCCGCACAGACGACAGCGCACCAGCCTGTGTGGTGGCCGGGGCGCTGTCGTGCGTTCAGTGCGGGATCACTCCCACTCGATCGTTCCCGGCGGCTTGCTGGTGACGTCGAGGACTACGCGGTTGACATCCGCGACCTCGTTGGTGATCCGGGTGGAGATGCGCTCGAGCACCTCGTACGGCAGTCGGGTCCAGTCGGCGGTCATCGCGTCCTCGCTGGAGACCGGGCGCAGCACGATCGGGTGCCCGTAGGTGCGGCCGTCGCCCTGGACGCCGACGCTGCGGACGTCCGCGAGCAGCACGACGGGGCACTGCCAGATCTGGCCGTCCAGGCCGGCGGACGTGAGCTCTTCGCGCGCAATGGAATCCGCGTGGCGCAGGATCTCGAGACGCTCCTGCGTGACCTCACCGATGATGCGGATGCCCAGGCCCGGCCCGGGGAACGGCTGGCGTCCGACGATCTCCTCGGGCAGACCCAGCTCGCGACCGACGGCGCGCACCTCGTCCTTGAACAGCAGGCGCAGCGGCTCGACGAGCTTGAACTGCAGGTCCTCGGGCAGGCCGCCGACGTTGTGGTGGCTCTTGATGTTCGCGGTACCGGTGCCGCCGCCGGACTCGACGACGTCCGGGTACAGGGTGCCCTGGACCAGGAAGTCGACGGTCTCGCCGTGCGCGGCGCTCTCGCCGAGCACCTCGGACACCGCTCCCTCGAAGCTGCGGATGAACTCGCGGCCGATGATCTTGCGCTTGGTCTCCGGGTCGGACACGCCGGCCAGCTCGCGCAGGAACGTCTCCGACGCGTCGACGGTGATCAGGCGGGCGCCGGTCGCGGCGACGAAGTCCTTCTCGACCTGCTGGCGCTCACCGGCGCGCATCAGACCGTGATCGACGAACACACAGGTGAGGCGGTCGCCGATCGCACGCTGCACCAGCGCGGCCGCGACAGCGGAGTCGACGCCACCGGACAGAGCGCAGATGGCCTTGCCGTCGCCGACCTGCTCGCGGACCTGCTCGATCAGCGATTCCGCGATGTTCGCCGCCGTCCACGCACCGGGGATCCCGGCGATCTCGTGCAGGAACCGGCTGAGCACCTGCTGGCCGTGCGGGGAGTGCATGACCTCGGGGTGGTACTGGACGCCGGCGAGCTTGCGGGCGCGGTCCTCGAACGCCGCGACCGGTGCACCGGCGCTGGACGCGGTGACCTCGAAGCCTTCGGGTGCGGCGGTGACGCCGTCGCCGTGGCTCATCCACACCGGCTGCGTCGCGGGCAGGCCGTCGTGCAGGACGCCGCCGCTGACGGTCATCTCGGTGCGGCCGTACTCGCGGCCGCCGGTGTGCGCGACGGTGCCGCCGAGCGCGTTCGCCATCGCCTGGAAGCCGTAGCAGATACCGAAGACGGGGATGCCCAGGTCGAACAGGGCGGCGTCGAGCTGCGGCGCACCCTCCTCGTACACGCTGGACGGCCCACCGGACAGGACGACGGCGAGCGGCTTCTTCGCCGCGATCTCCTCGACGGTCGTGGTGTGCGGCACCACTTCCGAGTAGACCTTCGCCTCACGGACGCGGCGAGCGATCAGCTGCGCGTACTGGGCACCGAAGTCGACGACGAGAACCGGCCTGTCCTGCTGGGTTTCTGACACCAGAACAGTCTAATATGCGCAGCTCCCGCACCGTCCCCGGCCTAGGCGATCCCGCTCCCAGCCTCGGTGCCCTCCGGTTGCCCACCGGTCCGACCGCCACGGATCTCGACGATCGGCAGGGTCAGGGCCGCCGGCGCACCCGCCGGGACCACGGGATTCTTCGGCGCCACCGCGGCGATCCGGGAGTAGCCGGCGCCCTGCGCGGGACGGTTGTCCTGCTCGCCCTTGTTGGGCCACAGCGACGCCGCCCGCTCGGCCTGCGCGCTGATCGTCAGCGACGGGTTCACGCCGAGGTTCGCGGAGACCGAGGCACCGTCGACGACGCTGAGCGTCGGGTAGCCGTACACCCGGTGGTAGGGGTCGATGACTCCGTGGTCGGCATCCGACCCGATGGTGCAACCGCCGAGGAAATGCGCGGTGAGCGGGATGTTGAACACCTCGCCCCACGTGCCGCCCGCGACACCGTCGATCTTCTCGGCGATCCGTCGGGTGGCTTCGTTGCCGGCCGGGATCCACGTGGGGTTGGGCTCGCCGTGGCCCTGCTTGCTGGTGACCTTGCGGCGGCCGAGGATCCCCTTCTTGGTGTACGTGGTGATCGAGTTGTCGAGGTTCTGCATCACGAGCGCGATGATGGTGCGCTCGCTCCAGTTCTTCACGGTGAGCATCCGGAGCATCTGTCGCGGGTTGGCGGCGATCACCTTGAGCAGCTTGATCCAGCGCGGCGTGCTGCCGCCACCGTCCGTCATGAGCGTCTGCAGCAGACCCATCGCGTTGGAGCCCTTGCCGTACCGGACGGGCTCGATGTGCGTGTCCGACGTGGGATGGAACGACGACGTGATCGCGACGCCGTGCGTGAGGTCCATCGCCGGATCGATCTTGTACTTGCCCGCACCGACGATGGACTCGGAGTTGGTGCGGGTGAGCTCGCCGAGGCGATTCGACAGCCGCGGCAGCGTCCCGGTGTCCTTCATCCTGTGCAGCAGTTGCTGGGTGCCCCACGTGCCGGCCGCGACCACGACGTACTGCGCGGTGTAGGTCCTGCGGTTCTTGCGGACCTTCGCCCCGGTGCGGTGGGTCGCGACGTCCCACGTGCCGTCCGACCGCTCGTACAGCGACTCGACGGTGGTCATCGGGATGATCTCGGCGCCGGCCTTCTCCGCCAGGCCGAGGTAGTTCTTGATGAGGGTGTTCTTGGCGCCGTGGCGGCAGCCGGTCATGCACTCACCACACTCGATGCAGCCGGTGCGGTCGGGGCCGACGCCACCGAAGTACGGGTCCGAGACGGTCTTGCCGGGCTCCCCGAAGAACACACCGACCGGCGTCTGGATGAACGTGTCACCCACGCCCATGTCCTCGGCGACCGACTTGATGACCTCGTCGGCGGGGGTCATGTGGGGGTTCTGGACGACACCGAGCATCTTGCGGGCCTGCTCGTAGTGCGGCGTGAGTTCGGAGTCCCAGTCGGTGATGTCGCGCCACTGCGGGTCCTGGAAGAACGACGACGGTGGCTTGTAGAGGGTGTTCGCGTAGTTCAGGGAACCGCCGCCGACACCCGCGCCGGCGAGGATCAGAACGTCGCGCAGCAGGTGCACGCGCTGGATGCCGTAGCAGCCCAACGCCGGTGCCCAGAGGAAGCGCTTGAGGTCCCAGCTGGTCTTCGCGAAGTCGGCGTCGGCGTAGCGGCGCCCGGCCTCGAGCACACCGACCTTGTAGCCCTTCTCCACCAGCCGGAGCGCGGTGACGCTTCCACCGAAGCCGGAGCCGACGATCAGCACGTCGTAGTCGGTCGCGCGCTGCTTGCCCATAGGACACCTCCACCATGAACGGATTTGTTACTCGCCAGTATGCACCGCAGTCCTGTGACTCATACCACAAGGGTGCCCTAACTGTAACCACCGGTCGCACGAACGGTGGCGGTTCCCCGAAACGCCTGTGGCCGAATGTCACACCGGTTCAGTTCAACTGAACGGATGTGACATTCGGCCACAGGAACGAGGTGGATCAGGCGCGAACGCTCAGGCCGACCTTCTGGAACTCCTTGAGGTCGGAGTAGCCCGACTTCGCCATCGAGCGGCGCAGGCCGCCGACGAAGTTGAGCGAACCGTACGGGTCGTCCGACGGCCCGTTCAGGACCTGGTCGAGCGCCGGACGCTCGCCGTACGAGACCGGCAGCAGCGAGCCACGCGGCATCGACGGGTGCGCGGCCGCGGACGGCCAGAACCAGCCACCGCCCGGAGCCTCCTGCGCCACCGCGAGGGGCGCACCGATGACGGCCGCGTCGGCACCGCATGCGATGGCCTTCGCGAAGTCGCCCGACGACGTGATGTCGCCGTCGGCGATGACGTGGACGTAGCGTCCGCCGGTCTCGTCGAGGTAGTCCCGGCGAGCCGCGGCGGCGTCGGCGATCGCCGTCGCCATCGGCACGCCGATGCCGAGCACCTCACGAGTGGTGGTGGCGCCCTCGGTGGAGCCGTAGCCCACGATGACGCCGGCCGCGCCCGTACGCATCAGATGCAGCGCGGTGCGGTGGTCGCTCACGCCACCGGCGATGACCGGGACGTCCAACTCGGAGATGAACGTCTTGAGGTTCAGCGGCTCGCTCTCGCCGTGCGCGACGTGCTCGGCCGAGATGATCGTGCCGTGGATGACCAGCAGGTCGATGCCGGCCTTCACGAGCGCCGGGGTGAGCGCGCGGGCGTTCTGCGGGCTGACGCGGACAGCGGTGGTGACACCGGCGTCGCGGACCTGCGCGACCGCTGCCGCGAGCAGCTCGGGCTGCAGCGGCGCGGCGTGCAGTTCCTGCAGACGTGCGACGGCCGCGTCGGGATCGATCTCCTTCTCGGCCATCTCGGCGAGCTCGGCGAGCTTGACCTCGACGTCGGCGTGCCGACCCCACAGGCCCTCACCGTTGATGACACCGAGACCGCCGGCCTTGCCGAGCTCGATCGCGAACGACGGCGACACCAGCGCGTCGGTCGGATGAGCCAGGACGGGGATGTCGAAGCGGTACGCATCGATCTGCCAGGCCGTCGACACCTCCTTCGAGGAACGGGTCCGGCGAGAGGGAACGATGTTGATGTCGTCCAACTCGTAGGTGCGTCGGGCAGTTCTGCCCATGCCGATTTCGACGAGGTCGCGCACGCGCGCCCCTTTCTCGATTGTTATGAGTGCTTAGCGGGCAGCGTAGTTCGGCGCTTCGACAGTCATGGTGATGTCGTGCGGATGGCTCTCCTTGAGGCCCGCCGCGGTGATCTGCACGAACTGCGCCTCCTGGAGCTGCTCGATCGTCCCGGAACCGGTGTAGCCCATGGCCGCGCGCAGGCCGCCGGTGAGCTGGTGGATCACCTGCGACAGCGGGCCGCGGAACGGAACCCGGCCCTCGATGCCCTCGGGGACCAGCTTGTCCTCGGCGAGCACGTCGTCCTGGAAGTAGCGGTCCTTGGAGTAGGACTTGCCCTGTCCGCGGCTCTGCATCGCGCCGAGCGAGCCCATGCCGCGGTAGCTCTTGAACTGCTTGCCGCCGACCAGGATCAGCTCGCCCGGGGACTCGGCGGTACCGGCGAGGAGCGAGCCGAGCATCGCGGTGGACGCGCCGGCGGCGAGCGCCTTGGCGACGTCACCGGAGAACTGCAGGCCGCCGTCGGCGATGACCGGGACACCGAGCGCCTTGCACGCGGCCGTGGCCTCGAGGATCGCGGTGATCTGCGGGGCGCCGACACCGGCGATGACGCGGGTGGTGCAGATGGAGCCCGGGCCGACACCGACCTTGACGGCGTCCGCGCCGGCCTCGGCGAGAGCGAGAGCGCCGGCGCGGGTGGCGACGTTGCCGCCGATGAGCTGGACGCGGTCGCCGATCTCGGCCTTGAGCTTCGCGATCATCTGCAAGATGTTGACCTGGTGGCCGTGCGCGCTGTCGACGACGAGGACGTCGGCACCGGCGTCGGCCAGCGTCATCGCGCGGACCCAGGCGTCGTCACCGACACCGACCGCCGCACCGACGAGCAGGCGTCCGTCGCGATCCTTGGTGGCGTTGGGGTGCTGCTCGGTCTTGACGAAGTCCTTGACCGTGATGAGCCCGGTGAGCTTGCCGTGGCCGTCGACGATCGGGAGCTTCTCGATCTTGTGACGACGCAGCAGGCCGAGCGCGACCTCGGCGGTCACACCCTCGCGCGCGGTGATCAGCGGCGCCTTGGTCATCACCTCGGCGACCGGACGGTTCTCGTCCACCTCGAACCGCATGTCGCGGTTGGTGATGATGCCGACGAGGGTGCCGGTCTCGTCCGTGACGGGCAGTCCGGAGATACGGAACCGCGCGCACTTGGCGTCGACCTCGGCGAGGGTGTCCGACGGACTGCACGTGACCGGATCGGTCACCATGCCGGCCTCGGACCGCTTGACGGTCTCGACCCATCCGGCCTGCGCCTCGACGGCGGAATTGCGGTGCAGGACACCCATGCCGCCGGCGCGCGCCATGGCGATGGCCATGCGGGCCTCGGTGACGGTGTCCATCGCCGAACTCACCAGCGGGACGTTGAGGCGGATCTCACGGGTCAGCTGGCTCGAGGTGTCCACCTGGTTGGGGACGACGTCCGAAGCCGCCGGCAGCAGCAGCACGTCGTCGAAGGTGAGACCCAGCATCGCAACCTTGTTCGGGTCGTCTCCCCCGGTGTGCACGTGCCCTCCGGTACTACTCATGCGGCTCGGGCCCTCCATGAAGCGTCGATTGATATTGATTACGGAAGAAGAGTCTGGGCCGACGAAAAATTCCCCTGCGGGATTTGCCGTGCGCAGACCTCCGTGGACCATGGTATCGGCTCGCCCGAAAGTGCACGCGGGCCGTCCCGGCGACTCACCCACGGCTATCAGCTAGCGCAGACCGGGATGAACTGCGTACCGTGGTGTTGTGCGCGATCAACTGCCTCCCGGTCTTCCGCCGGACCCCTTCGCCGGTGACCCTGCCGACCCGTCTGCTGCGCTCGACGCGATCGAGCCGGGCCAGCCGCTGGATCCCCATGAGCGTCTCGCCGTGGAGGAGGACCTCGCGGACCTCGCCGTCTACGAGGCGCTGCTCGGCCACCGCGGAATTCGCGGACTGGTCGTGTGCTGCGAGGACTGCCAGCAGGACCACTACCACGACTGGGACATGCTGCGCGCGAACCTGCTCCAGCTGCTCGTCGACGGCACGGTCCGCCCGCACGAGCCCGCGTACGACCCGTCGCCCGACGCGTACGTCACCTGGGACTACTGCCGCGGCTACGCGGATGCCTCGATGAACGACGCCCTCCACGGCGACGGCTTCGAACTCTGAGAGTCACCCCTCGACGGCTACGGCCCGGCAAGCATTGCTTGCCGGGCCGTACTCGTTCGTGCGGGATCCATCCCTGAATCGTCAGGGCGAGGGCGTCACCGGCGGCTGTCCGCCCAGTGAGCCACTCGTGGCCCGTGTGGTCGACGTCGCAGGCGGCGTCGTCGTGGTCGTCGTGGGAGGCGGCGTCTCGGACGTCGCGGTCGCCGGGTTCGGTGAGGAGGTCGCCGATGGCGATGGCGACTGTGACGGCGCTGTCGAGGTGCCCGGACTCACGCCCTGGATGCGGGGGTCGATCGTGGACGACGGCCACCCCGTGACCGACGTCGACAGTTCCTGACCCGGATTGGTGGACGACGAGTCGCCGGCGGTGGCGGTCGGCGGGGTCGTCGTGGGCGGCACGTTCGGAGCCTGTGGCGGCACGACCTTCCCCAACTCGGTCAGGAGTCGGTCGCGCCACACGTTCAGCTCGTCCCGGGTCCCGGCCTCGTTGACCGCGCTCGCGCGCGCGCCGGCCGAGTCGAGCTTGGCCTTCGCGCCGACCGCATCACCCGACGCGATGAGACGTTCGGCCTCCTGGAGGTTGGACGTCGTGTCGATCTTCGCGACGGTGGAGGCCGCCCGCTCGGTGAAGACCACCTGCTTGACGCCCCACAGCGGGTCGCCCGGTTCGGCGTTGTACGAGAAGATGCTCATGCCGCCCATCGCGATCGCGACGACGGCGGCGGCCGCGGCGATCGGTCGGAGCAGTCGGAGTTGGCTGCGCCCGGACCGCGACCGGGTCGACAGTGAGTCCTGCGCCTCGAGTTCGCGGTTGACGCGGGCAACGATGTCGTCGAGGTCCGGTTCAGCCGGCAGGGGCTGCGCCAGGATCTCGGTCCGCCAGTTCGCGAGCAGCGCGGCGACCTGGTATTCCTCGGGACTGTCGGTTGCGACGGGACGGTCGCCGGCGATCGCGTCGATCAGCGCATCGTCACGACGCACCGCGGCGACGTCGACGGGCGTGCCGTTTCCAGCGAGATCGGCGTGGGGATCGCCCGGCTCGCCATTCTGGCCCCTAGCCATGCCTCTCACCTGCTCTCGTCACTTCCTTCTTCAACTTGGCAATGGCTCGGTGTTGAGCCACCCGCACCGCGCCAGCGGTGCTTCCGACTGCTGCTGCCGTCTCCTCCGCCGACAGACCGACGACGAGCCGAAGGACGAGGATCTCGCGGTGCTTCTCGGGAAGCGTCTGAAGCAGTGCGTTCACCTGTCGGCTCGTCTCCGAACTCAGCGCCCGCTCTTCGGGACTGTCGTCGGAGGAAACGACATCTGGTACTTCAGCAACTGGATCGGATTTGTTACGCGCAGCGTTTCGGTGAGCGTCAGCGACCTTGTGTGCGGCGATGCCGTAGACGAAAGCCATGAACGGACGACCCTGATCCTGGTAGCGCGGAAGTGCCGTCATCACCGCGAGGCACACCTCCTGCGCCACATCGTCCGCGGACAACTGCCCACGCTCCGCGGCGCCGACCCTGGCACGGCAATAGCGCACGACCAGAGGGCGAATACTCTTCAGGACCTGGGCCAGAGCATTCCGATCGCCCTGCGCTGCGGCAGCGACGGCGGAGTTCAACTCCTCACCCGTGTTAGACATCGTCAGCGCGAATCCTGGCGTTACAGTGGCACGTCCCCCCAGCCGGGTGTGCTTCCGCCTCACGGCGGAACGTCTGTAAGAGTAACGACAGAGTCCGACGCGTCAGTGCATCGTTCGAATATCGGGCGGTCATTTCGAGAACCTCCCGCCCCGGCGAGCGATCGCATCGGCGCATTCGTCACGGATCGCTCGTGCGGCCGGATCCGGGCGCACGCCGTCCACCAACATCGCTGCCGCCCATCGCAACGGGAGCAGTCCGTGTGCACCGGCGTCGACGAGCACCCGCTCCGCGGTCTCGAGTGCGAGGTCCGGCTCGGGCCTTCCGGTCGCCGACGCCGCGAACAGCAGCTCGGACTTGATCCGATGCCGCACGGACGGGCAGTCGGCCGAGCGGTCGACCGCAGCCTGAGCATGGACGGTTGCGGCGGCGAAGTCCCCGGCCGCGAGCGCGATCTCGGCCGTCACCCAGTGCAGTCTCACGTACTGACGCCACAGCGTGTCCGGTTCACCGACTGCAGACAGGTATGCCTCGCAGCGGACGAGGAGCGTGCGCCCCAACGCCAGCCGACCGCATCCCAGCGCGTCGGCAGCAAGTCCCGTCAGAGCATCGCAGCGTGCCTCGTGCCACCACCGGTCGCCGGTACGGGTCATCCCGATCAGCGCCAGCGCGGCACCGTCGTACCCGGAAGCGAGGGCGTGGGCGCCGAGCTGCCGCAGCAGGGATGCCTGTGTGCTGGCCGCGAGCGAGGCCACCGCCGGCTCGGTCGCGGACATCCGGCGCAGCGGTTCGAGCTCGGCCCGGGCCTGCGCGTACCGACCCTGTCCACCCAGTGCGACGGCGCGCAACCAGCGCCCCAGCGGATCGGCAGGTACCGGCAACGGGTTCCGTCCGGGATCCGAACCGAAGGCGGCGCCCCCAAGACCGTGCGAGTCGTGTGAGTCGTGAGAGCCGTGCGGGTCGTGCGGGTCGTGCGGGTCGTGCGGGTCGTGCGGGTCGTGCGGGTCGTGCGGGTCGTGCGGGTCGTGCGGCATCCGGTGATCATGCCACTGCGGGCGCCGACGCCATTCCGCATACCGGTCGGCCGACGTCCGATCCCGCCCCGATAGCCCCCGATAGCCCCCGATAGCCCCCGATAGCCATTGCAGACGCGACTGAAGACACACGATGAACCGTTGAAACTTCTCCAACTGGACGACCTGTTAATAATGTTCGTGCACCGTAAAGGCGATTCGCCACGCGAACATGATTCAAATTTGAAGAATATGTGGCGTCGAGGTTAACGAGAATCGCCGAACAATACTCCAGAGTAACCAACCGGTCGGGGAGAATCAGGACGATCGTCCAGGTGAGGGCGACGTCGGCCAACGCGGAAGCGATCGACCCCCGTGTCGCTACGCAATCACAGCCGCCGCCCCATGTAAATGTCCAGGGCGTTAATTCTTGGCTCCAGGGATATGGAAATCACCACTCAGCGTAAGTGTTGACGGGATTTCATATGCCCCTTTACGGTTGCGGGGCGTAACCGATTTCATAGGTCTTGTCATCCCGGGGGGTGGCGGGCCGCTCGCAGCGTCACCGCGAGCCTGCTGACAGAGGAGTCCTGATGCCTGTTCCGAATCATCTTCCCGGCCCGAATGCCGATATCTGGGATTGGCAGATGCACGGGTTGTGTCGTGGTGTGGACTCCGCCGTGTTCTTCCACCCGGACGGCGAACGTGGCCGTGCTCGGGCCCAGCGGGAAAGCCGCGCGAAGGAGATGTGCCGACAGTGCCCGGTGCTGGCACAGTGCCGCAACCACGCGCTGTCGGTGTGCGAGCCGTACGGGATCTGGGGTGGGATGTCGGAGTCCGAGCGCGAGATGCTGACCAGGCAGTCGCGCCGCCGCATCGCTTAGTGGTGCCCGTCACCCGTAGGTGACGAGTACACGCGCAGGCCCGGGTAGACCTCGACGTCGAGGTCTCCCCGGGCGCAGTCGTGTCCGCGTCGACCCATCCGCGGCGTCCGGTACTCCGAATGCCTTTCCGACAGTGATGAAGACCATCCCGTCAGGAAGGCAGTCCCATGAACATCAAGACGTCCCGCCTCATCGCCGTAGCCGCCACCACATCGATCGCGTTGCTCGGTGTCGCTGCGTGTTCGTCCGACGACAACTCCGGCGACGCCCCGACGACGAGCACCACGACATCAGGTTCGGCGGAGTCCGGAATGATGTCCTCGGGTGCCACCGCCGCGGCCGCGAACCCGGTCGGTCCGGGCTGTGCAGAGTACGCAGCGATGGTTCCCGACGGCCCGGGCTCGGTCAGCGGCATGGCACAGGATCCCGTCACGGTCGCCGCGTCGAACAACCCCATGCTGACGACACTCACCGCCGCGGTGTCCGGCCAACTCAATCCCGACGTCAACCTCGTCGACACGCTCAACGGCGGCCAGTTCACGGTGTTCGCTCCCACCGATGCGGCGTTCGCAAAGCTCGATCCGGCGACCGTCGAGACGCTGAAGACCGACGACGCCCTGCTGACCAAGATCCTCACGTACCACGTGGTTCCGGGACAGTTGGCCCCCAGCCAGGTCGACGGGACCCACGCGACGGTGGAGGGCTCCGACGTCACCGTCACCGGGTCCGGAGACAACCTGAAGGTGAACGAGGCCGGAGTCGTGTGCGGCGGCGTGCAGACGGCGAACGCGACCGTGTACCTCGTGGACTCGGTGCTGATGCCGCAGTAGTCATAGTCACGACGGTCCACGACCATGCCACGACGAGCCGCCCACTCCGGGAGGATCCGGCCGATGGACGCTACGGTGGTCCTCGATGCACTCGAACGAGGACACGTGAGCTCGGCCGGATCCTCCGGCGGCGATGACGCATGCCCCGTCGACAACGGGAAGCTCGTCGCCGCCCGCCACGAGGAATCGGTTCACCTGCGAAAGTTGTTGGCGGACATCGCCGAAGGTGACCGCGCTGCGTTCGCGGACTTCTACGATCGGACCGGCGCGCGGGTGTACGGCATGGTCCTGCGGGTCCTGCGTGACCCCGGGTTCTCGGAGGAGACCACTCAGGAGGTCTACCTCCAGGTGTGGAGATCGGCCGGCAACTTCGATCCCGAACGCGGATCACCACTCTCGTGGCTGATGACGCTCGCCCACCGCCGCGCGGTCGACCGGGTGCGGTCGGAACAGTCCCACTCCGATCGTGAGGTGGTCTACGAGACCGCGAACCGCGTGGACGAGTTCGATCAGGTCACGGAGGAGGTGCAGCACCGCGCCGAACGGCAGGCAGTTCTGGACTGCCTCCAGGCGTTGACCGACATTCAACGACAATCGGTCACGCTCGCCTACTACGGCGGCCGGACGTACCGCGAGGTGGCGGCCGAACTCGGGGTGGCGGTGCCGACCGTGAAGTCACGGATCAGAGACGGATTGACAAGGCTCAGAGGCTGCCTGGGGGTGATATGAGATGGACGACGATCTGATCGAATGGGCGCACGCCTGTGCGCTGCACGCCCTCGACGACTCCGAGCGACGCGACCTCGACGCACGACTGGCGGAGGCGGACGAGGCGACTCGCGCCGAGTTCGACGCCGCGGTCCGGCTGGCCCGCGAGACGATGGCCGCCGCCAGCTCCCTCGTCGCAGTCACGCCGCCGGCATCCCTGCGCCACAATCTGATCCGTCAGGTCACGGGCGACGAACTCGCGGCCCGTCGGACGCCCGGGCGCCGATGGCGGATCGCGATCGCGTCCGTTGCCGCTGCGGTGGCACTGCTCGCCGGCGGCGTGGTCATCGGTCACCAGATCACGGAGACCCCGCCGACACCGTCGGTCACCGCGCAGATCCTCGACGCACCCGACATGCACTCGGTGACAGCCGAGATTCCGGGTGGCGGCACGGCCACCACGATGTACTCGAAGGACGCGAACGCGGCGATGCTGGTGATGAACGGTGTCACGCCGCCGAAGTCGGACACCGTCTACCAGATGTGGCTGGTACGTGGCGACGAGCCGGTGCCGGCCGGCACGATGGGCC
This sequence comes from Rhodococcus sp. AG1013, assembly GCF_003350365.1. Taxonomy (NCBI): domain Bacteria; kingdom Bacillati; phylum Actinomycetota; class Actinomycetes; order Mycobacteriales; family Nocardiaceae; genus Rhodococcus; species Rhodococcus sp. AG1013. Next base: position 446,738 of record NZ_QQAT01000002.1, on the reverse strand, counting down.
CCGACCAGGTGTCCCCCACCACGACCGCGGTGCTCGAGGGCATCGACGGTGCCACCCAGCTCGGTTTCACGGTGGAACCGCCCGGCGGGTCGACGTCCCCGACGGGCGACATGTTCGCGTCCATCCCGCTCACCTGATCCGATGCGGGTCCCCGAAAGCCGAAGACCCCCGGACGAAACCGTCCGGGGGTCTTTCGTCTCAGCTGGTGCCGAGGAGATCAGTGAGCGTGGCCGTGGCCGGCGTCCGCTGCTTCCTCGGTGGGCTTCTCGACGACGGCGCTCTCGGTGGTGAGCACCATGCGCGCGACGGATGCCGCGTTGACGACAGCCGAACGCGTCACCTTGACCGGGTCGACGACACCGTCGGCGAGCAGGTCGCCGTAGGTGAGGGTCGCGGCGTTGAAGCCGTGGCCCTTGGGCGCCTCGGACACCTTGCTGACCACGACGGAACCGTCGACGCCTGCGTTGGTGGCGATCCAGAACAGCGGAGCGCGCAGCGCGGTGCGCACGACCTCGACACCGGTGGCCTCGTCACCCGAGAGCGACGCAGCCAGGTCGGTGAGGACCTGACCGGCCTGCACGATGGCGGAGCCGCCACCGGGGACGATGCCCTCCTCGACCGCAGCCTTGGCAGCGTTGACGGCATCCTCGACGCGGAACTTGCGCTCCTTGAGGTCCGTCTCGGTGGCTGCGCCGACCTTGATGACGGCGACGCCGCCGGCCAGCTTCGCGAGGCGCTCTTCGAGCTTCTCGCGGTCCCAGTCGGAGTCGGTGTTCTCGATCTCGCGCTTGAGCTGCGCGACGCGGGTGGCGATGTCGGCCTCGGTGCCGGCACCGTCGACGATGGTGGTCTCGTCCTTGGTGACGACGACGCGGCGTGCCGTGCCGAGCAGGTCGAGACCGGCTTCCTTGAGCGTGATGCCCATGTCCGTGTTGATCACGGTGCCGGCGGTGACGACGGCGAGGTCCTCGAGGAAGGCCTTGCGACGGTCACCGAAGAACGGCGCCTTGACGGCGACGGCCTTGAGCGTCTTGCGGATCGCGTTGACGACGAGCGTGGAGAGCACCTCGCCCTCGATGTCCTCGGCGATGATGAGGACCGGCTTGCCGGACTCGGCGATCTTCTCGAGCAGCGGCAGGAAGTCCGGCAGCGAGGTGATCTTGTCGCGGTACATCAGCACCAGCGCGTCCTCGAGAACGGCGCGCTGGGCGTCGATGTCGGTGACGAAGTACGGCGACAGGTAGCCCTTGTCGAACTGGACGCCCTCGGTGACGGCGAGCTCGGTGTGCAGGGTCGACGACTCCTCGACCGTGACGACACCGTCGACGCCGACTCGGGTCATGGCCTCGCCGACCAGCTCGCCGATCTCCGCGTCACGCGACGACACGGTGGCGACCTGTGCGATGGCCTCCTTGCCCTCGACCGGGGTGGCGGCCGCGAGCAGCGCCTCCGACACGGCGTCGGCGGCCTTGCTGATGCCGATGCCGAGGCCGATCGGGTTGGCTCCCGCGGCAACGTTCTTCAGGCCGGCCTTCACCAGCGCCTGCGCGAGAACGGTGGCGGTGGTGGTGCCGTCGCCCGCGACGTCGTTGGTCTTGGTGGCGACGCTCTTGACGAGCTGTGCGCCGAGGTTCTCGAACGGGTCCTCGAGCTCGATCTCGCGGGCGATGCTCACACCGTCGTTGGTGACGGTGGGGCCGCCGAATGCCTTGGCGAGCACGACGTGCCGACCGCGCGGGCCGAGGGTGACCTTGACGGCGTCGGCGAGCTGGTCGACGCCACGCTCGAGCGCGCGCCGGGCCTTCTCGTTGAACTCAATTTGCTTGGACATTGATTCAGCTACTCCTGGCTCAGGGTTTTCGTCCCGGAACGGATGTCAGGGTGTCGGCCGGAACGCACTCCGCCCCGGGTCCGATGCGGAACTCCGGGGCGGGAGGCGTAAGGCTTACTTCGCGACGACAGCCAGAACGTCGCGAGCCGACAGGATCAGGTACTCCTGGCCGGCGTACTTGATCTCGGTTCCGCCGTACTTGCTGTAGATGACGGTGTCGCCTTCCTGGACGTCCAGGGGGATGCGCTTCTCGCCATCCTCGTCCCAGCGGCCGGGACCAACAGCGACGACGGTGCCCTCCTGGGGCTTCTCCTTCGCCGTGTCGGGGATGACCAGGCCGGAGGCAGTCGTCGTCTCGGCCTCGTTGGCCTGGACGAGGATCTTGTCCTCGAGCGGCTTGATGTTCACGCTCGCCACGATGAGCCCTCCACTTTCAGGGGTTTGTCGGGCCCGAGGCTGTTCCTCGGACCACCATCAATTCAGTCACCACAGTGACTCTTCACGCGCCCCGTCGTCGCGGGTGCCGGGACTCGCTCAGTGTCGACTAGCACTCTATACATGAGAGTGCCAGCACTCAAGGGTGGCGTCCGCTCGAGCGCACTGACCCGAACGCAGACGTGGCGCCGGAGCGAGTGCTCCGGCGCCACCTCCAGCGAACGAATTCAGTACTGCGACGGCGTCTCCAGGACGGCCATCGTGCATCGCGAGATGCACACGAGCTTGCCCTCGTCGTTCACGATCTTGATCTCCCACACGTGCGTCTTGCGGCCCAATGCCAGCGGCGTCGCCTTGCCGTGCACCCAGCCCGAGCTCACGGGTCGGACGTGGTTGGCGTTGATCTCCATACCGACGCAATGGAACTTGCTGCGATCCACCGCGAAGATCGACGCCCAGCTGGCGAGGGTCTCGGCGAGCGCGACCGAGGCGCCACCGTGCAGCACGCCCGCGGGCTGCTTGGTGCGCTCGTCGACCGGCATCCGGCCCTCGAGCGAGTTCTCGGTCAGTTCCGTCAGCTCGATGCCGAGGTTGCGGTTGAGGGTGTCGACGCCCTTCTCGTTCGCGATCTCGATGGTGGGATCGCCGATCCAGATGCTCACGAGACCTTCACCACGACCTTGCCGTTGACGTCGCCGTCGATCATGGCCTGGAACCCGGAGTGGATGTCCTGCAACGGAATCACGCGGTCGATCTTGGGTCGCAGTCCGGTGGCGTCCATCATCCGCAGCATCGACACCAGCTCCGCCCGGGTGCAACCGGTGGACCCGAGGATGCGCTGCTGGAGGTAGAAGATGCGGGTGAGGTCGGCCGACGGGTTGGAGCCGGACGTCGCACCCGCGATGACGATGGTGCCCCCGGGACGCAGCGCGCGCATCGAGTGCGCCCACGTGGCCTCGCCGACGGTCTCGATCACCACGTCGACCTTCTCGGGCAGCCGGGCGCCGGCCTCGATCGCGGTGTGCGCACCGAGCTCGAGCGCGCTCGCACGCTTCTCGGCACTGCGGCTCGCGGCGTATACCTTGGCGCCCGCGGCGGCCGCCAGACTGATCGCGGCGGTCGCGACACCACCGCCGGCACCCTGCACCAGGACGCGGTCGCCGGCCTTGATCTGCGCCTGCGTGAACAGCATCCGGTACGCGGTGGTCCACGCGACCGGCAGGCACGCCGCCTCGTCGAACGACAGCCACTCGGGCTTGGGGATCAGGTTGCGCCGGGGCACCACGAGGTACTCGGCGAACGCACCGTCGTGCTGCTCGGACAGCAACGCACGACCGGGGTCGAGCGTCTCGTCGCCGCCACCACCGTCGGCATCGGCGATCACCGGGTAGACGATCACCTCGTTGCCGTCCTCGTCCACACCGGCCGCGTCGCAGCCCAGGATCATCGGGATCCGATCGGCCGGGTGACCGACGCCGCGCAGCGTCCACACGTCGTGCATGTTGAGCGCGGACGACCGCACCGCGACCTTGGCCCAACCGTCCGGAACGACCGGGTCGGGAACCTCGCGGAGTTCGAGACCGCTCAGCGGATCGTCCGCGTTCTGGGCGACGGCGACGGCTGCGAGCATGGATTCTCCTGTGCTGTCGGACACAACCGCCGGGTGCAGCGGTCGTGAAATACGTGTTCGGATACCCATGGTCGACGCCCGCCGGGCCCTCGCGCGAGAGACCGTGCCGTACCTCGGCACGCCCGCTGGCACTCGGTGTCGCCCCGACGGTCTCCTGTACGCATGCCAACTGACACCAGGGGCGCGCTGCATGCGGCAGTCCCCTCGCTCGCCGCAGAGCTTGCCGAGGCGGAGCGCACTCGGCGGCCGATCGCGCAACCGACCTCGTCCCACCCGGACCTCACCGTGGCCGACGCGTACGAGATCCAGCGCCGCAACATCGCGCGTCGGGTCGAGGCCGGCGAACGGGTCGTCGGCCGCAAGATCGGGCTGACGTCGCTCGCGATGCAGCGCCAACTCGGTGTCGACCAGCCCGACTTCGGCGCGATCCTCGACACGATGGTCGTCCCGCACGAGGGCGAGCAGGCCCTGGACGACCTCGTGGCCGCGCGCGCCGAGGCGGAGTTCACGTTCCGCCTCGCGAGCGACCTGGTGCCCGGCGAGTCCGCATTCACGTTCGAGCAGGTGCGCGATGCGGTCGGCGAGGTGATGCTCAGCCTCGAACTCATCGACAGCCGCATCGCCGACTGGAAGATCGGCCTCGTCGACACCGTCGCCGACAACGCGTCGAGCGCCCGTCTGGTTGCGGGTCCGGGTGTTCCCGCCACCCGGGAGCTCCTCGACACGCTCCCGGACCGGATCCTCACGCTCACCCGCGACGGCGAGACCGTCGGTGAGGGGCCCGGGTCCGCGGTGCTCGATCACCCGCTCAACGCCATTGTCTGGCTGGCAGATTCGCTCGCGCAGTACGGCGATCACCTGCGCGCGGGGGACCTCGTCCTGGCCGGCGCCGTCCACGCCGCGGTCCCGCTGGCCGCCGGCTCCACCTTCGGTGTCACCTCGCCGGGCCTGCCCGACGTCACCGTCCGCATCGTCTAGCTCGAAGGAAGACGACCTATGTGTACCTCCGACGGCAACGCCGTTCCCCAGGGTTCGATCCAGAGGCCGGCCGCCCTCACCAAGTTCGTGGACGTGTCCACGATGGTGGACGGCGACAACGGCTACGTCGACCGTGCGGTCTTCACCGACCACGCGATCTACCAGCAGGAGTTGCGCCGCATCTTCGCGCCCAGTTGGCTGTTCCTGGGCCACACGTCGCAGTTCGCCAAGCCGGGCGACTTCCTCACCACCTTCATGGGTGAGGATCCGGTGATCGTGTCGATGGGCAAGGACCGCAAGATCCGCGCGTTCCTCAACTCCTGCCGCCACCGCGGCGCCCGCGTGTGCCGCGCCGACTTCGGCGCCACCAAGAACTTCACGTGCACGTACCACGGCTGGAGCTTCGACACCGCCGGCAAGCTGGTCAGCGTCCCCAACGAGGCGGGCTACCCGGAGAGCTTCGACAAGAAGGACTGGGGCCTGGTCGAGGTCGCGCAGCTCGACACGTACCACGGCCTGGTCTTCGCGACGTGGAACCCCGACGCACCGCCGCTGAAGGAAGCACTCGGCGGGATGACCTACTACATGGACGCGATGCTCGACCGCGATCCCGAGGGCACGGTCGCCGTGGGCGGTATCCACAAGTGGGTGCTCGACGGCAACTGGAAGCTGGCGGCCGAGCAGTTCGCCACCGACTGGTACCACGTCAACATGTCGCACGCGTCGGCGCTGATGGTGCTCTCCCCCACCGGCCGTGGGCCGAAGGCCGAGATCGTCAACACGCCGGGCCGCCAGTTCAGCGATCCGATGGGGCACGGCGCCGGGTTCCCGACGCATCCGCGCAGCCGCTTCGACGCGCAGCCGGTGCACGAGTACTACGACTACGACGCGCTGCGTGAGCGCCTCGGCGACGAGCGCGTCGAGGGCCCGATGACCACGGGCCACGCGACCGTCTTCCCGAACTTCTCGTACCTGCCGGTCAACGGCAGCATCCGCGTCTGGCACCCGAAGGGCCCGGACAAGATGGAGGTCTGGGCGTGGACGATCGTCGACAAGTCCATGCCCGAGGAAGTGCGTGAGGCCCAGCGCCTGTACAACCTGCGCACGTTCGGTCCCAGCGGCATCTTCGAGCAGGACGACGGAGAGAACTGGAGCGAGTGCCAGGCCATCGCGGGCGGCTTCATCACCAACAGTGTGCCGCTCAACTACCAGATGGGCCTGGGCAGCGAGCGCGAGGACGGCGTCTACCCCGGCAAGACGAGCGAGCTGTACAGCGACGCCGCCGGCCGCGGTTTCTACCGACGCTGGGCAGAACTGATGAACACACCGGCATGGCACGAAAAGGGCGCGAAGTGAGCGAGACCATCACCAGGATCAAGGTCGGCGCGGTCGGCGACATCGAGGACGGCGAGGCGCTGGTCGTCGACGCCGAGCAGACCGGCACCGGCGAGCCGATCGCCGTCTTCCACGACGACGGCGAGTACTTCGCCCTGAACGACCGCTGCACCCACGGCGAGGCGTCGCTCGCCGACGGCTGGATCGAGGGCGGCCAGGTGGAATGCCCGCTGCACTCGGGCAGGTTCTGCCTGCGCACCGGCTCGGTGCTCTCGATGCCGGCCACCGAGGACGTCGCGGCCCACAAGGTCGAGGTCACCGACGACGAGATCTGGCTCTACCCCGGCCAGAACGCAGAGGCGCAGTGAGTACCCCCTCCGCAGTCGTCGTGGTCGGCGGCGGTCTGGCGGGAGTCAGCGCCGCCGGCGAACTGCGGGCCCGCGGCTTCGAGGGTGAGATCACCCTCGTCGACGGCGGACCCGCGCCGTACGACCGTCCGCCGCTGAGCAAGGCGTTCATGTTCGGTACCGCCGACGAGGCAGATCTCGCTCTCGCCAAGCCGGATTGGTATCTCGCACAGAGGGTCACGCTGCGCACCGGCGTCGCCGTGACGGCACTGAAGCCCGACGAGGGTGTGGTCGAACTGGCGGACGGCACTCGTCTGGACGCCGACGTGACGATCCTGACCACCGGCGCCGGCGCGCGCCCGTTGCCGGTGCCCGGCGGTGGCCTGCCGCAGGTCCACCTGCTGCGCACCATCGACGATGCCCGCGCCCTCAAGGCCCGCCTGGTACCCGGCGCTCGCCTGGTGGTGATCGGCGCGGGCCTGATCGGTGCCGAGACCGCTTCCGCCGCACTGCAGCTCGGAGCGTCCGTCACCCTGGTCGATCCGATCGATCCCCCCATCGCCCCCGCCGTGGGCCCGGAGCTCGCGCGCTACCTCCACGACCAGCACGCCGCCAACGGCATCGACGTGCACACGGCGGGCGTCGCCGAGATCCGCTCGACTGACGACGACAGCGTGGTCGTCGTCCTCACGACCGGCGACGAACTCCCCGCCGACGCGGTCCTGGTGGGCATCGGCTCGATCCCGTCGACCGAACTCGCGGAAACCGCGGGCCTCGACGTCGACGGCGGTGTCCTGGTGGACGAGAACCTGCGGACGAGCCATCCCGCGGTGTACGCCGCTGGTGACGTGGCACGCCGACGTGATGCCGACGGCACACTCCATCGTCGCGAGGAGCACTGGGAGGCAGCGCAGCTCAACGGACGCGCGGTGGCCGCCCGCGTCCTGGGAGAAGACCCCGAGCCCGAGTGCGCGGGGTGGTTCTGGTCCGACCGGCACGGCATCCACGTGCAGGGCGTCGGATCGATGACCGCCGAAGGCGAGACCGTGATCCGGCCGTACGCCGACGACGCCACCCGACCGCAGATGGCGTTCCGGGTCCGGGGCAACACCCTGGTCGGCGCCGCGTTCATCGACGGCGGCCCCGCCGTGCGGGCCGCGCGCATCATCATCGACCGCGCACTTCCCGTCGATCCGGCCGCGCTGGCCGACCCGACCGTGAACCTGCGCAAGCTCGCCAAAGGATGACTGACTCATGGCAACCGACACCACCCAGCCGACCACGCAGCGCCCCACCGCCGACGCCGACACCCACTTCCGGGTGCAGCAGCTGTACTTCCACGAAGCAGAGCTGATCGACGACGGCCGGTTCACCGACTGGCTCGACCTGCTGGCGGAGGACCTGCACTACTGGGCTCCCACCCGCACCAACCGCCTGCGGCGCCAGCAGTCGCTCGCGGTCGCCGCGCGCGGTGAGGCCGCATTCTTCGACGAGACCCGCGCCAGCCTGGCGTGGCGCATCCGCCGCTTCGACTCCGGCATGGCGTGGGCGGAGGATCCGCCGTCGCGCACCCGGCACCTGGTGAGCAACGTCGTGGTCCGCCACGCCGACGAGGACGAGCGCGAGATCGGCCAATGGCACGTCCGCTCGAACTTCCTCGTCTACCGCAACCGTCTCGAACGCGAGGTCGACATCTACTCGGGCGGACGCGAGGACATCCTCCGCGAGAACCCCGACGGCCCTCCCGGCTCGCTGCTCGTCGCCCGCCGCACGATCCTGCTCGACCAGAACGTGTTGCTGGCCAAGAACATCAGCACCTTCTTCTGATCGCGCCACGGCGACGATCCCATCCCGACACCGACTCTTCCCAGACACAGGAGCGCGTGAAACAGTGACAACGAATGCAGCGGCGGAGACAGCCCTGAGCACCCGCGAGGTCGAAACCTCGCTGGGCACCATCAAGGTGAGCGAGGCCGGCAGTGGCCCCGTCCTGGTGATGCTGCACGGCGGCGGCCCGGGCGCGTCGGCGATCGCCAACTACAGCCAGAACCTGCCGGCGCTGACGCCGCACTTCCGCGTTGTCCTGCCGGACCAGCCGGGCTTCGGCGGCAGCTACCGCCCCACCGACGGGGACCTGCACGAGCGCAGCATCACGCAGATCACCGTCGACGCACTGATCCAGACCCTCGATGCGATGGGCATCGAGAAGTTCCATCTCATGGGCAACAGCCTCGGCGGCGCCGCCGCGATCGCGCTCGCGCTCGCCGTCCCCGAGCGGGTGACCCGTCTGGTGCTGATGGCGCCGGGCGGCGGCTGGCTGCCGTTCGGCCCGACGCCGACTGAGGGCCAGAAGGCCATGTTCCGCTACTACAACGGCGGCGGCCCGAGCGTGAAGAAGATGAAGGACTTCGTCCGCACGATGGTCGCCGATCCCAAGCAGTTCGACGACGCGAACATCGAGGCCCGCTACGAGGCGTCGCTCGACGAGAGCCACATCGAGTTCTACCACCGCTACAACGCCGCGTTCGCCCGCCGCCACGGCATGGATCCGCTGTGGCGCAACGCCCACAAGATCAAGGCTCCGACGCTGCTGCTGTGGGGCACCGAGGACCGCACCATCACGTTCGAGGGCTCGCAGCTGATGCTCAAGCAGATCCCCGACGTGCAGTTGCACGCGTTCAGCAAGTGCGGCCACTGGGTCCAGGTCGAGCGTCAGAAGGAGTTCGAGCGGCTCGTGGCCGACTTCCTGGCGGACTGTTCGGGGGACGCATGACCGGGTGGCTCGAGGGCAACGTCGCCCTCATCACCGGCGGTGGCTCCGGGCTGGGCCGGGCGATCGCCGAGCGCTTCCTCGCCGAGGGTGCCTCCGTCGTGGTCGCCGACCGTGACACCGCCAAGCTGGACGACCTGATCGAGTCGGTCGGCGATCTCGCCGACCGGGTGCACACCGTCGAGGCCGACGTCCGGTCCACCACCGACCAGCATCGCGCGGTCACCGAGGCCGTCGCGCGCTTCGGTAAACTCGACACCCTGGTGCCGAACGCGGGTATCTGGGACTACCAGCGCAGCATCACCCGGCTGGACGGCGACGCGTTGTCCGCGGCGTTCGACGAGCTGTTCGCCATCAACGTCAAGGGCTATCTGCTGGCCGTCGAGGCGGGGTGGCGTGAGCTGGTCAAGACCCGCGGCAGCGTCGTGATGACGCTGTCGAACTCGGCCTTCTATCCGAACGGAGGCGGACCGCTGTACACCGCGAGCAAGCACGCCTGCCGCGGACTCGTGCTGGAACTGGCGTACGAGCTGGCTCCCAAGGTTCGCGTCAACGGTGTCGCGGCCGGCGGCATGCGCACCGACCTGCGCGGCCCCGAGTCGATCGGACTGGCCGACCGTTCCATCGAGGCGTCGTTCGCGCGCGGCACCACGACGGGTGACAACCCGCTCCTGCCGCTGCACGACGCGAGTGTCGAACCTGCCGATTTCACGGCGCCGTACGTGCTGCTGGCCTCCGCGGCCAACAGTTCCAACATCACCGGTGCGATCATTCCCGTCGACGGCGGCATCGCCGCTCGCGGATTCCGCACCGCAGCGGGCGGAGACGATCTGTGAGCACCGACAAGACCCCTGTGAACATCAGCCCCGCCCGTGCACTGCAGTCGCTGGGCCGGCTGCACGGCGCCAACACCGCCCTCATCTACGAGGGCCAGGAGCTGAACTACCGTGAGCTCACCGCGCGCGTGCACTCGGCGGCGCTGGCGCTGCACGCGGCGGGCGTCCGCAAGGGCGACCGGGTGGGCTACCTCGGCCTCAACAGCCCGACCTTCCTCGTGAGCTACCTCGCGTCGGCGTGGGTGGGCGCGGTCTTCGTGCCGGTCAACTTCCGGCTCGCTGCCGCCGAAATCGCCTACCAGCTGAGCGATTTCGGACCGCGTGTGCTGGTCGTCGAGCCCAGCCACATGCCGTTGGTCGACGAGATCGACCCGGCGGTGCTTCCGCCGCGGCTCATCGCGGTCGACAACGACGACGCGGTGCCGCTGACCGACGAGCCGTCCGAGCGCTGGGAGAAGCTGACGGCCGCACTCGAACGAGGCGCGGCACTCGAGGTGGAACTCACCCCGCTCCCCCGCTTCGCGGACGACCTGGCCGCGCTGATGTACACGTCGGGTACCACCGGACGCCCCAAGGGCGTCATGCTCACGCACGGCAACATCTGGTGGAACTCGTTCAACGTGGACTCCGTCGTGGACACCAACCGCCGCGACGTGAACCTCGCGGTGGCGCCGCTGTTCCACATCGGGTGCCTCAACTCGTTCACACTGCGCAGCCTCGCCCGCGGCGGTGCGACGCTGGTGCGCCGCACGTTCGACCCGGCCCGCACGCTCGCCGACCTGGTGGAGTACAAGATCAACACGATCTTCGCGGTGCCGGCCATGTTCTCGGCGATCGCCCAGTTGCCGCACTTCGCGGACGCTGACCTCTCGCACCTGCGCTCGGCGATCGTTGCCGGCGCGCCGGTGCCGCCCAGCCTGGTCAAGGAATACGGCCACCACGGTGTCGCACTGCAGCAGGCGTGGGGCCTGACCGAGACGGCGCCGTTCGCGACGTCACTGCCACCCGAGCGCACGCTCGAGCGGGCGTCGTCGGCGGGTCTACCGATGCCGTTCACGGAGATCAAGATCGTCGATCCGGTGACCGGTGCAACGCTCACCGAGCCCAACGCGGCCGGCGAGATCTGCGTGCGCGGACCGAACGTCACCCCGGGCTACTGGGCCAACCAGAAGGCCACGGACGCGGCGTTCGATGCCGAGAACTGGTTCCACTCGGGTGACCTCGGCTGCCTCGACGAGGAGGGATTCCTCTACATCGTCGACCGGATCAAGGACATGGTCATCACGGGCGGCGAGAACGTCTACCCGGCCGAGGTCGAACGGGTGCTCGTCGAGTACCCGGGCGTGACCGACGCGGCCGTCGTCGGCGCCCCGGACCCCAAGTGGGGCGAGATCGTCGTCGCGGTCCTCGTCGTGTCGACCGACACCGATCCGACGCTCGAGGAGATCCGCGAGTTCACCAGCGAGCGCCTCGCGCGGTACAAGCTCCCCAAGGAGCTGCTGGTGCTGGACTCGCTGCCGCGCAACGGATCCGGAAAGCTCGACAAGGTCTCGCTGCGCAAGCTGGCCGCCGACGGCCACGGCTCGCTGAGCCGATGAGCACGCCGGGCTGGCCGCTCACGTACAGCGTCACCGACGGTGACGCTCCGGTCGAGGTCCGCGCGCGGTACGCCGTGCGCGGGCCGCTCGGCAACGCGTACCCGGCCGGCATCGCCGACCTGGAGCTCGACATCCGTGGCCCGCGCGACGCCGAGACCCTGCGCGGGCTCGGGGAGCGGGTCCTTCGAGAGAACCCGGCCTGCCGACGCATCGTGCTGCCGGTCCCGGCCGGCGACCTGGCCGCGATCGCGTTCGCGGAGGACGCCGGGTTCCGGTACGTCGTCGACGTCGACGTCCCGGGCGAGCGCCGGGGGATCACGGAGCTCTCCCTCCTGGTCATGGAGCCCGGCTGGGTCGCCGACGCGCCGACCGCCGTCGACGACCTCCCCCTCTGATCACGCCGCACGGGCGGTGGGATTCCACCGAATCCCACCGCCCGGCTTACGTTTTCGGGGCCTCCCGCGGCGCCCCCATACGAGACACCTTCCGGTACATCCGTCAGTGCGTCGCCCCGGGTGCCGGCCTCGACTCATCGGTGTCACGCACTCTTACGGGCACTGGCACTGCAGATTCGACGTTACGGCCCATCCGCCTGCGAGCGCATCGCGGTACCCATTCAAGATCTCCTGCGCGTCGGACGACACGATTCGTCGTGGTCTCCTCGCCGGAATCGACTCCGAACCCATCGCAGCCCCGCCTTCCGACGCTGTCAGCGCACCTTCCCGAAACACCGACTGAGCGGCATCCCCCGATACTGCCCGTAGTTGTCGATCCGCGAGAATCGTGCGTGCAGGGCCACATCCGCGAACACCTGCAGGATCTGCTCCCGTGTCCTGACGGCAGGGCCCTATCGACTACCTCACACAAGCGCTCGCCCAAGCTCATCCGGAAGCGAGTCACAGAAATCCCGGTATGCGGCCGGCACTGTTCGAAGCTATGGCCCGGGGTTGCCTGCCGGGCCGATGGACAGAAGGAGTCGGACGAGTTCGGCCTGGCGGTGCGTGGTGGTCTTCTCGAAGATGTGCTGAAGATGGGTTCTGACGGTGGTGGTCGAGACGGAGAGTTCCTCGGCGATCGGCCTCAACCCATCGCCCTGAGCGACCCGCAGCGCGACCTCCGCCTCCGTGCTGGTGAGCGCGTACAGCCGGCGCAACATGGCGGTGTCCAATTTGGGTACGCGATCGGGGTCGTCGATCACCACGAGTGCGGTGGCCTTCGATGCGTCCAGTCCGATGGTTTCCTCGACGGTCTCCGCACTGAGAGGGACCACGTGAACTGCATATTCGCATCGTCCGGACGGGCGGGGGCAGGAGACTGAGCCTCCGGAGGAAACACCGTCGCCGTGTGCGTTCAGCGCGCGGTACATGAGAGAGCGGAGTTCTCGATCAGAACGCGTGAGGGACGCTGAAATAGATCCCTGCCGATCGAGGTGAAGGCCGTCGCCGGAAACGAAGATTCTCTCGGCTGCGGTGTTGAGGTGCAGAATCCGTGTGTCCGGTCCAATGATCACGATGCCGCGCGACACCTGCTCGAGCGCCGCGGACAGGTCGCGTTCACTCTGCGCAAGGTCCGCGAGTCTCGCTTGGGTGTGAATTGCCTGTTGTAGGTGCGGAATCAACTGTCGGAACGACGAAAGCCGATCGGTGGTTCCGAACGGTTCCGGGCCCCGCTCGGCGGCAACTCCCAGCCACGCGGTGTTGCTACCGCTGGTCAGTCGGACGAACAGGCCGTCCTCGAAATGATTGGGGCGGCACCAGTCGGCGTAGAACTCCGTGTTCACGTGGGGGTAGATCAACTCGGTGCCGGTGTGAATGATGCCGATCGGAGCGCTTTCCACGACTTCTGCCACATAGTCGAGTCGACCGTAGTACTCGTTGTAGGCGGCTTGCGCGGAAGGCTCACCACCGACCTGCCAGTCGGCTCGTCGCTTGCTCCTCGACGACGTCAGCAGGCCGGAACCGTGACCGTCGAAGGCGCGTACGAGACCGCGGAGTACCGAATTCCACTGTTCGGGAGCGAGGGCCGTCGCGTAGATGGCGGACACAAGGCGGGAGAATTCATCGACTCTGATCATCGACCACCCCTTGTGGAGGTCGGGTGCACAGCACGGGGTTCTTCGATTATCGCCGATTTCGTCTGTTTGCACGAGGTCGAATTCGGCAATGAGTGATGTTCTGGTTCTGGGCCTTCGAGCACGAATCCGAATTACATCCGCTTTCGGGACGATCATGGACCCACATCTACCCTGAAGCGCTTAGGGAGTCGCGATGGGAGCCGATGAAAACCCTTACTGGCCAATGCTTCCGGATGGATCTCGCTGGTGCACCTCACGTCGGACACCGACCGCTGCCGCCAAACTCGAATCCGATCCGGTCGCTTGCACCGCAGTCGTCAACCATTACTAATGGCGGTCCTCAGGCCGCGAAATCGCGTCCATAAGTGACCCACTACACTCGAGGTGAGAATTGTGACATACGACACCGTGCCCATAAATGTGGCAACTCCCGACCAGGCCCATTTGCCGGCCACCCATGACCAGGCCCGTCAGACAGTCACCCGATGGACGATCAGCGGTGTCGGAATCGCTCGGATCCTCTACGGCATCCTCCCCCTGGCACTCCTGGCCAACGGATTCGCGGCAGGTACCGGTATCGCGACCGCAGTACTCGCGACCATAGGGGTCGGGTTCGTCATCCAAGGCATCGCCATGACAGCGCTGGCGAGGGCGCTCACCGACATCGACGCCGCCGTGATCATCTCGGTCGTGCTCGATGCACTCGTCGCCGTCGTCGCGATCGTGCTCATGGTCGCCGGATGGAACCAACTCACCGCTGCTGCAGGACTGGTAGTGCTCGGCGCGATGGCAGTGGCCACCATTTCCGCTGTCATCGTCACTATGACGTCCACCCCGTTCTGACGCGGGATCACCAGGCTCCGAGCGTCCTATGCCCTCCGATGGAGCGGAGGACCGGCGGCGCATCGAGGTAGTCGACACCAGCCGTCCGTTTCCGGCCAGTGTGATTACTGTCACCTGCACGATGCCGCCCGGATGACGTTCGTGGCGTCGCCGGGATCGACGCTGGAAGCACCGTGGCTGCAGTTTGCGATGATGGGTCGCTGGAGGAACCGACTCGACGCGGCGGAACCGGGTCAGGCTCGCCCGTTCGGCCACCCGACTCCGCCGGAACCCTCGTCCACGCGTACGTCGTCAGCGGCAGGATGCGAGTCGGCCAGGTTAACGAGCTCACCGATCTCCACCCCGGCGATGTAGTGACGATCGGCCCGATGGAGCAGGATCTGGGGACGAGGGGGCCCTAGAGTCGGAAGGCGGTTCGACATGGCAGGTACTCCCCGGGAAGCCGGCCGAACCACAGCATCGCGCGTGCTCGCAATCCTGGAGGTATTCGGGGAGGATCCTGGCCCACACGCGTTGAGCACCATCGCGGCCGCGACGAGCATGCCGCTGACGACGGTTCATCGCCTGGTCGGCGAACTCGAGCAGTGGGGCGCACTGCTGCGCGGACCCGACGGCCGCTACCAGATCGGCATCCGGCTGTGGGAAATCGGTCAGAACGCCGGGCTCCGGCTCCGCGACATCGTCCATCCGCCGCTCCAGGACCTCTTCGATCTCACCCACGAGACCGTTCACTTCGTGGTGCGCCGCGGTACCGAAGTGATCTACGTCGATCGCATCTACGGAAGCAGACGCGTCCCCCGACTGGCGCGCGTCGGCAGCCGACTCCCCCTGCACCCGACCGCTGTCGGCAAGGTGCTCCTGGCATACCAGGACCCGTGGTTCAGGGAGACGTACCTGGCCCACACTCTCGAGCGTCGCTCGAGATTCACGATCACCGAACCGGCGCGGCTCGCGCGCGAACTCGACACCATCCGTGAACAGGGCTACGCGAGGACCCAGGAGGAGATGGCCCTCGGGTCCTGTTCGGTGGCGATACCGGTCCGCGCGCCGAACGACGAAGTCGTCGCAGCGATCGGAATCGTGCTCCCGAGCAGCCGATCGGCCGACATTGCGCGCTTCCTTCCCCCACTCCGCGGCACCGGCGCGCGGCTGGAGAAGGTCTTCAAGGCTTTGCCGCAGCCCGTTGAACAGGCAATACGAACCTTCTGGCTCGGTTGATTCCGTTCATCGGAAGATCCTGCTTGGCTGCGTCGCGGGCGGAAGCAAGAGTGGTCCACGTCATAAGGAGGACGACATGGAGACCGCCACCACACGGCACCGAGGCGACGCTGACGACACCGGCCTCCTCGGCAGGGACATCCGGGCTCTCGTTCCGGCGACCGGTGACGTTCCGCACCTGATCGACATGGACCCGCCTCAGGATCGCATCTGGCGGCGCGCTGCTCCGTACCTACGGGTACGGGACAACGACGCCCACACCCTGTATGCCTTCGGCATCGCCCGCGCGCTACTCGACCAGGTACCGGGGGCGCGGCCCGAGATCGTGCTGCCGGCGATCCTGCTCCACGACGTCGGCTGGTCGACGGTCCCGGAGGAACTGGTGCTGGAGGCGATCGCGCCACGGCCGCGGCACCCGGAACTGGTCCGCGTCCACGAGATCGAGGGCGCCGCGATCGCGCGGTCGATCCTCGGCGACCTCGGCACACCCGACACCGACATCGACGAGATCGCCGCAATCATCGACGGTCACGACAGCCGCCGCGAGGCCACAAGCCCCAGCGACGCGGTCGTCAAGGATGCCGACAAGCTCTGGCGGATCACACCGCACGGACTGGCCACCGTCGGCCGATGGTTCGGGCTCGCCCAGTCCGAGACGCTCCGACTCGTGGGGTCCCGAACCCACGCCCACCTGTGCACCGAACCGGCCCGAGTGATGGCTCGCGCGTTCGCCGCGATCGCGTCGACCGACGTGTCACCGCAGCTTCGCGAACTGTCTTCCGCCGCAACGAATACCTCAGACACCGCGCTCTACGAGCACCCGACACCCCGATTCCAGGAGTGAACATGTCCGCGCCGACACAGAAGACGACCGACACCGTCTCCACGGGTGGTTGCCCCGTCGCCCACCATGGCTACGAACCGTTCGACATGAACGATCCGTTCTCGGCCTACGCCCGACTCCGCTCGGCGGAACCCGTCATGTTCGACGAGCGGATCGACTGCTGGGTGGTCACCCGCTACGAGGACATCAAGGCCGTCTTCGACAACTGGGAGGTCTTCAGCAGCGAGAACGCCCAGGCACCGGTGCGTGAACGGGGGCCGCAGGCCAAGCAGATCATGAACGACGGCGGGTTCACCGCCTACTCCGGACTGTCCGCCCGGAGGCCGCCGGAGCACACCCGCATCCGCAAGGCGACCTCGAAGGCGTTCACTCCACGCCGCTACAAGGCACTCGAGCCGTTCGTCCGCGCGAATGTCGATCAGCAACTGCGGGCCCTGCTCGCGCACGAGGACCGCCGCGGTGACCTGCTGCGCGACCTCGCCTACGACGTGCCGACCGTGACGATCCTGACACTGATCGGCGCCGACACGAGCCAGGTCGACCAGTACAAGCGCTGGTCCGACTCCCGCGCCGCGATGACGTGGGGCAATCTGAGCGACGAGCAGCAGATTCCGCACGCGCACAACCTGGTCGAGTATTGGCAGGAGTGCCGGCGACTGGTCGCCCACGCCCACGAGCACGGTGGGGACAACCTCGTCGCCGACCTGGTGCGCGCCCAGCAAGAGGGCACCGAGATCACCGACCACGAGATCGCGTCGGTCTGCTACAGCCTGCTGTTCGCCGGGCACGAGACGACCACGACACTGATCTCCAATACGCTGCGACTGCTCCTGGCCCACAGGGAGCAGTGGGCGGCGCTGCGGGAGGATCCGAAGAAGATCCCGAAGGCCGTCGAGGAGGTGCTGCGCTTCTCCCCCTCGATCGTCGCGTGGCGCCGAAAGGCACTCGAGGACACGATGATCGGCGAAACGGCCATTCCCGCCGGGGCGAACGTCCTGCTCGTGATGGGCTCCGCCAACAGGGACGAGTCGTACTTCGCCGATCCCGAGACGTTCGACATCACTCGGGACAATGCGCGCGAGCACCTCGCCTTCGGCTTCGGCCTGCACTACTGCCTGGGCAACATGCTCGCCAAGCTCCAGACCCGCGTCGTCGTCGAGGAGGTACTGAAAACAGCGCCGTTCCTCGAACTCGTAGATCCCGACGCGATCACGTTCGGCGAGAACCTGTCGTTCCGGGCCCCGACGTCGGTACCGGTACGGTGGGACGCACTCGGCGAGAGCGGGGCCGACACCGACGGCACCACCGAGACCGCGTCGGCACGGTACATCCAGTTCTTCGACAGCCCGCGGGAACCGCAGCACGATCAGTTGGGCGGCAAGTGCGCGTCGCTGGTGTCGCTGACGGCGGCCGGCATGCCGGTGCCACCCGGCTTCGCACTCACCACGACGCTGTACGACGATTTCATCGCGACGGCCGGAATCGCCGACGAGATCCGTGAGCTGCTCGCCGGCCTCGATCCCGAGGACGTCACCCGCGTGGATGATATCTCCATCCGGATCAGGGACGCGATCACCTCGCGCCCGGTCCCGGAGCCGCTGCGGCGCTTGACGATCGACGCATACGAGCGCCTGCAGTCACGATTCGAGCACCCCGTGCCGGTGGCTGTGCGGTCGTCGGCGACCGCGGAGGATCTGCCCGACGCCAGCTTCGCCGGCCAGCAGGACACCTACCTGTGGCTCAACGGGGTCGACGAGGTACTCGAGCACATCCGGCACTGCTGGGCATCGCTCTACACCAGTCGCGCGATCACGTACCGGCTGAAGAACAACATCCCCGACGCTGGACTCTCGATGGCCGTGGCGGTCCAGAAGATGGTCAGTGCCAGGGTCGCCGGCGTCGCGATGACGATGGACCCCACCAACGGGGACCGCTCGAAGATCACCGTCGACGCGTCGTACGGTGTCGGCGAGATGGTGGTCTCCGGTCAGGTCACCCCGGACAACATCGTGCTCGACAAGGTGATGCTGACCGTGGTGTCCGAGACGATCGGCGACAAACACGCCGAACTGGTTCCCGATCCCGTCTCCCACCGCCTCGTCGAGCGTGAGGTCGACGCCGACCGCCGCGCCTGCCGGAGCCTGAGCGACGAGGAACTGAAGGCCGTCGCCGCGATCGCCAAACGCGCCGAGAAGCACTACGGATGCCCGCAGGACATCGAGTGGGCACTCGACGCCGACCTCCCGGACGGCGAGAACCTCCTGCTGCTGCAGTCCCGCCCCGAAACCGTGTGGTCTGCAAAACCCGCTCAGGACAAGGCAACCGAGACCACCAAGCCTGCTCGACGGAGCTTCGACATGAGCTCGATCAGCCGAGCAATGACCAAGCCGCGCTCCGCCTGATCCGACCGCGCACTCCGCGTACAGATCCAGCACCCGCCCCGCACCGCTTTCCTTCCAGAGGAACTCCCATGACGATGAAGTCCTTTCCGAGCCCCTTCGACCTCGAGACGCCCGCGGGCGCCGAGGGGTGGGAGGAGCTCTACCCGTACAACATGGTCTTCCAGCCGAACCGCAAGGAAGTCGACGACGCCAAGTTCTGGTTCTGCGACAGCCAGCACTGGCCCACGGTCTTCAAGCCCTTCGAGACCATCGGCGGTGAATTCGCCGTCAAGTGCCTGGGCCAGTACAACACCCGGCACCTGCTCATCCCGAACTCCAACGGCATCGAGTTCAAGATGCACCTCGGCTACCTGTACATGTCGCCGATCCCCGCTCCCGAGGAGGAGTTCGACACCCGCGCACCGCAGTTCGAGGAGCGCGCGGCGTACTACTACCAGAACTGGGAGCCACTGCTCGAGCAGTGGCACAAGAAGGTCCGCCAGACGATCGACGAGATGAACGCGCTGTCGTTCGCGAAGCTGCCCGACATGGTGTCGATCGAGGACATCCGCTCGGGGAAGGCCATGGACGGCACCGAGGTTCTGCTCGAGAACTACGACCGGCTGATCCAGCTCTGCTACCAGAACTGGCAGTACCACTTCGAGTTCCTCAACCTCGGGTACATCGCGTACCTCGACTTCTTCGGCTTCTGTAAGGAGGTGTTCCCGAACATCCCCGACCAGTCGATCGCGACGATGGTCCAGGGCGTCGACATGGAGCTGTTCCGGCCCGACGACGAACTCAAGGGCCTCGCGAAGCTGGCCGTCGAGCTCGGGCTGACCGGGCTGTTCGACAACACGGACGACCCGGACGGCACCCTGGCCCGGATCGCGGCGGCGGAGAACGGCGCCCGGTGGATCACCCAGTACGAAGGCGCCCAGGATCCGTGGTTCAACTTCACCGTCGGCAACGGCTTCTACGGCCACGACAAGTACTGGATCGAGCACCAGGAACTGCCGCTCGGCTACATCGCCGACTACATCCGGCGCCTCGGCGAGGGGCAAGACATCATGCGCCCGGTCGCCGAACTGGCCGCCGAGCGCGACCGGATCGCCGAGGAGTACCGCGACCTGCTCGACGACGACACGCGAGAGTCGTTCGACGCCAAGCTCGGACTGGCCCGCACCGCCTACCCGTACGTCGAGAACCACAACTTCTACATCGAGCACTGGACGATGGGCGTCTTCTGGCGCAAGGTCCGCGAGCTCTCCCGCATGCTGCATGAGGAAGGGTTCTGGCCCGAGCAGGACGACCTGCTCTACCTCAAGCGCGGCGAGGTGCGCGAAGCCCTGTTCGACCTCGCCACCGCATGGGCCGTCGGCGCCGAGCCGACCGGACCGCACTACTGGCCCGCCGAGATCGAACGCCGTCGAGGCATCGTCGACGCGCTGAAGTCCCGCCGCCCCGAGCCGGCGCTCAACACGCCCCCGGAGTTCATCACCGAGCCGTTCACGAGCATGCTCTACGGCATCACCACCGAGCAGGTCCAGCAGTGGCTCAACGACGACGACCAGTCCGGCGACAATCTCCGTGGCATGGCCGCGTCGCCGGGTGTCGTGGAAGGCATCGCCCGCGTGATCACCAGTTCAGACGAACTGGCTCTCGTCCAGGACGGCGAGATTCTCGTCGCCCCGGTCACCGCTCCGTCCTGGGGCCCGATCTTCGGGAAGATCAAGGCGACGGTGACCGACATCGGCGGCATGATGAGCCACGCCGCGATCGTGTGCCGCGAGTACGGTCTGCCGGCCGTGACCGGCACCGGGTCCGCGTCGACGCAGATCAAGACCGGGCAACGCCTGCACGTCGACGGCACCAAGGGTGTCGTCACGATCGTGGGCGAGTGACATGCGAACCGTTCTGATCACCGGTGGCGCAGGAGGACTCGGCCGCGCATTCGCGGAAGGATTCGCCGACCGCGGCTACCGGGTGGCCGTCGCCGACATCGACGCCGAGGGCGCCGAGGAGACGGCGAGACAGCTCCGCGAGCGCGGGGCCGAGGCGCTGTCGACGGCGGTGGACGTGACCTCGGTGGAATCCACCGACGCGATGGCGACCGCGGTCGCCGAGTTCGGGGGCGGCCACATCGACGTCCTCGTCAACAACGCCGCGATCTACGCCGGCGTGACCCGGTCAGCTTTCGAGGAGATCGACCCGGGCGAATGGGATCGCGTCATGGCGGTGAACCTGAAGGGGCCATGGATGTGTGCGCGGGCCTGCAGCCCGCACCTGGCAGAGGGCGGATCTGTCGTGAACCTCTCCTCCGCAACGATTCTCAGCGGATCGGCGAATTGGATGCACTACGTCGCATCGAAGGGTGGCGTGGTCGCTCTGACCCGGGTCATGGCCAAGGAGTTGGGTTCGCGGTCGATCACCGTCAACGCGATCGCTCCCGGCTTCACCCTCACCGAGGCCAGTTACGGCCTGATGGAACAGGCCGAGACCTACGGTGTCGACCGCGGCGCGATCAAGCGGGCCAGTCAGCCCGACGACATCGTCGGAGCCGCACTGTTCCTGGCCGGTCCGGACAGCAAGTACATCACCGGCCAGACACTCGTCGTCGACGGCGGCCGACAGTTCATCTAGGAGGCGCAGCAATGCCCACAGTCACCTACACCGATCACGACGGCAACTCCCGCGTCGTCGAAGGCAGTGTCGGCGATTCCGTCATGGAGGTCGCGATGCGCAACGGCGTCGCCGGCATCATCGCCGAGTGCGGAGGCTCGCTGTCCTGCGCGACGTGCCATGTCTTCGTCCGGCCGGACCAGTTCGAAGACCTGTCGGCGATGGACGACATGGAAGACGAGATGCTCTACGGCACGGCGGTGGACCGCCAGGACAACTCCCGCCTGTCCTGCCAGGTCAAACTCACGGACGGCATGAATCTGCACGTGCGCACCCCGGAAACGCAGGTGTGACAATGGTTTCCGACGACTCCGCCGCCGGCAGCGGGCTACTCGTCATCGGGTCGAGCCAGGCCGGCGTCCAGCTGGCCGGCTCGCTCCGCGCCCTCGGGTACGCCCCGCCGATCACCCTGCTGGGCGACGAAAACCACCGCCCCTACCAGCGGCCGGCACTGTCCAAGGAGTTCCTGCAGGGTCTGGTTTCCGCCGAATCGCTGATCTTCCGCAGCGCGGAATACTGGGACGAGCACCGCATTTCGCTGGTCAAGGGTGAGCGCATCACCAGCGTCGAGCGCGGGCCCGACGGGTCGGGCGTCGCCGTCGCGGCGTCCGGCACGAGGTTCCCCTTCGATCGTCTGGCGCTGACCGTCGGTGCCCGCGCGCGAACGATCGACGTACCGGGCCACCACCTGGACGGGGTGCTGTACCTGCGCAATGCCGACGACGCCCTCGAGTTGCGCCGGCGCATGCCGGACGCCACCGACATCGTTGTCGTCGGCGGCGGGTTCATCGGGATCGAGGCGGCCGCGAGCGCCCTGAAGATGGGCAAGAGCGCTACGGTGCTCGAGGCCGGGCCGCGCCTGGTCGGCCGGGCCGTCGGGCCGGAGACGTCGGAGTATCTCCTCGAGGCACACCGCACACGCGGAATGCGAATCGAGTTGGACGCCAAGGTTTCCCGGATCGTGGAAGCGGACGGCGCGGTGACGGGCGTCGAGTTGACCGACGGACGCGTCCTGCCCGCGCAGATCGTGCTCGTCGGCATCGGCGTCGTGCCCAATGTCGAACTGGCGCAGTCGATGGGACTCGTCTGCAACGACGGCGTCCGCGTCGACGAGTACGCGCTGGCCTCCGACGGCACCACGGTCGCCGTGGGTGACTGCGCAAACATGCCCAACCCCGTGCCCGGCGCCGACCCGGGCGACCGGATCCGGGTCGAGAGCGTCAACAACGCCATCGAACACGCCAAGATCGCCGCCTACTCGCTCACCGGGCGCCGCACCGAATACACCAGCATTCCGTGGTTCTGGTCGAACCAGGGCGATCTGAAGCTGCAGATCGCGGGCCTGTCGACCGGATACGACACCACGGTCGTGCGCAGGGACGAGGCGAAAGGCAAGTACACGGTTCTGTACTACCGCGGCGGACGCCTCATCGCGGCCGACTGCGTCAACAACCCGCTCGACTTCATGGCCGTGCGGGGCGCCCTAGCGAAGGGTGCCCACATCCCCGCCGATCTCGCGGCCGACCCTGCGACGGCCCTCAAGACGATCACCGCCGAGAGCGCGGACGCGCTCCCGGCTCCGACTCCATCCGAATCGAGGTAGTGCGCAATGCGTACCCCTACCGCCCTTCCCGTCGACACCTCGCCGATCGTCGTGGCTCCCGACGCCGACACCGACTTGGATCCGATCTGGAAGTCGGTGGTTCCCGAGTCCCGGGCCCGCGGCAACGACATCCACCTGCCCACGTCGTTCGCATACGCCGAGCGCCTGTGCGACTGCTACCCCGAGGCAGACTCGCTCATCGTCCGCGTCTCGATCCTGCTGCACGACACCGGATGGGGGCGTGTCGACGAATCACGGATCATCTCCGAAGGTTTCAGCGGCGACTGGCGCAAGGCCGCGATCCGGTACGAACACGAACGTCAGGGCTGCATCATCGCTCGCGAGGTACTGCCGCCGCTCGGCTACGACGACGAGTTCGTCGAGCGCGTCTGCGAGATCATCGACGGCCACGACACACGGCCCGACGCCAAATCCCTCGAGGACGAACTCGTGCGCGACGCCGACCGTCTGTGGCGCTTCGCTCCCGTCGGTATCGCACTTGCCTCGTCCTGGTTCGGGATGACGCCCTCGGTGTACTGCGACCGACTCGAGAGCGAGATCCTGCCCGAACTGAAAACCGAAGCCGGATACCGGATCGCCGTGGCAGACCTCGATCGGTCCCGCGCGCTGTTGAAGACGGACGTGCTGCGATGACACGGGCCGTGCCGAGCAGGGACCGGGTCGAGCTTCCCTACACACACGTCGACGATCTCTTCGTCGACGGCACCTGGGTCACGTCCACGAGCAACGCGCGCATCGACGTCGTCGACCCGGCCACCGAGGAGGTGTGGGGTTCGGTACCGAACGCCTCCACTCGCGACGTCGATGCCGCGGTCGGCGCCGCCGACCGTGCCTTCCGCGGACCGGGCTGGTCGGATCTGCGTCCGTCCGACCGCGCGGAGTACCTGCTGCGGATCGCGGACGAGATCGACAAGCGGGCCGAACCGATGTCGTGGACGAACACCCGAGAGAACGGCAGCCCTGTCGCCGAGACCTCGGGTAGTGCGGCGAATGCCGCCGGGATCTTCCGCTACTTCGCATCACTGGCGTCGTATCTCGAGCGCGACGACGAGCGCCCCTACCCGAACGGGCTCGGCACGACCACCGTCTTTCGCGACCCGGTCGGCGTGTGTGTCCTCATCGCGCCCTGGAACTTCCCGATCAACCTCGTCGTCGCCAAGCTGGCGCCCGCACTCATCGCCGGCTGCACCGTCGTGATCAAACCTGCCGAAACCACCCCTCTGTCGATCCGGTTCGTCATCGAGGCGGTCGCGGCCGCCGGCGTCCCACCCGGCATCGTGAACCTGGTGACCGGAACGGGCGCCGTCGGGGACCACCTCGTGCGCCATCCTCTGGTCCGTAAGGTTGCATTCACCGGGTCCACCCCGGTCGGCAGGAAGATCGCGGCGGCGTGCGGTGAACTACTGCGGCCGGTCACACTCGAACTGGGCGGCAAATCATCGGCGATCGTGCTCGAGGATGCCGATCTGGACGCCTTCGCCCAGGCGTTGATCCGGTCCTGCATGCGCAACACGGGCCAGACCTGCTACATCTCGACCAGAATCCTCGCGCCTGCGGCGCGGTACGACGAGGTCGTCGACACCGTCACGCGCACCGTCGCCGCGGCCAAGCAGGGGGACCCCTTCGACGGCGACACCGTCTTCGGACCATCGGCGACCGAGGCGCAGTACGGGAAGGTCCTCGGGTACATCGAGGGCGCTCGTGCCGAGGGCGCCCGCCTCACCACCGGCGGTGGCCGCGCTGACACGGACCGCGGGTACTTCGTGCAGCCCACCGTCTTCGCCGATGTCACTGCGGAGATGACCATCGCCCGCGAGGAGATCTTCGGACCGGTCGTCACTGTCATGCGGTACGAGACCGTCGACGACGCCGTCGCGATCGCTAACGACACCGCGTTCGGTCTCGGCGGAATCATCTTCTCCACCAACGAGGATCGTGCCATCGAGGTGGCACGCCGGATCGACACCGGATCGGTAGGCATCAACTTCTTCGCCTCGAACCACAGTGCGCCGTTCGGAGGACGTGGAGACTCCGGCCTGGGAGTCGAGTTCGGAATCGAGGGTCTGAACGCCTACCTCACACCGCAGTCCGTCCACCACCGGCAGTAGTGCGCGACTAGTAGTGCGCGACCCCACGGGCCCGTCCACGTCCTGTCCCGTTTCCGGACCGAACGGATAGGCTGCCGTCGCTGGTCGGAACGCACGAAACATCTGGGGGCGAAGAGTCGATGACGAGATCCAGGGCGCTGCGGTTGATCGCGGGTGCGGTCGGGGTGGCGGGACTCGTCGCGGGCGTGGCGGCACTGGCCGCATTCCGCTCGGGTGCCTCCAACAACATCGTGATCGTGCTGGCATCGTTGGCGCCGCTTCTGCTGTTGGCCACCGTGGTCGGCGCGATCGTCTCGGCCGTCGCACGACAGTGGCTGCTGCTCGCCGCGGCCGTGGTCGTCGTCGGGCTCGGCGGCTGGGCGTACGGCCCGTTGTACGTCGCGGGTGCGTCCGGAGAACCGGTAGTGGACGAGAACGGACCGTCGATTCGCGTGATGCAGTCCAACATCATGGTGGGTTCCGCCGATCCGGAGGCCCTGGTGCGGATGGTGCGGGAACGTGACATCGATGTGCTCACGATCCAGGAGTTGACCGACCCGTCCGTCGAGGCCCTGCGGAAAGCCGGGCTCGAGGACCTTCTGCCCCATCAGGTTCTGGCCCCGCACACCACCGGCGGCGGTGGTGGCGGCATCTACAGCCGACTGCCGTTGTCGAACGGCCGCCAGGTGGAGGGAATGGCACTGACCAATCTGGTGGCCGAGGTCGATGCCGGACTCGGCCGGCCGGTAATCCTGTACGACGTGCATCCGGTGCCCGCGTACATCGCGCCGGCAGCACATTGGACGGAAGATTTCGATCGGTTGCGCGCCGATATGGATTCGTCGGCCGCGCACGACAACGTCATCGTCAGTGGCGACTTCAATGCCACTTACTCGCACAGCAAGTTCCGCGATCTGCGCCACGGCGGGTACGTCGATGCGGCCGACCAACTGGGCGCCGGGATCCTGCCGACGTACCCCACCGACAAGCGCTACCCCGCCGTCGTCGGGATCGACCACATCCTCACGAAGGGCGCCACGGCAACGTCGTTCGAGCGCATCGACGTTGCCGGATCCGACCACCACGGGCTGGTCGCGGACGTGCGGCTCACGACCGGATCCTGAGCCGGAACGAGTTGCATCAGAACGGCGGCGGTTCGTCGGTCTCGTGCGTGCCGTCGGCCGTTTGGCGGTGTCTGCGTCGCGGGAGGTGCGGGACGAGCGTGTTGTCGAGGTCGGTCATCGCGACCCCGCCGGGAAGAGTGACCGTGGTGGTGCCGTAACTGCTCGACCACACGAGGATGCCGCCCGCCAACATGGTGGCGGTGATGCGGTCCATCGTCTTGAGGTTGTGGTGGAACTGGCACAGGCACTGCAGGTTCGACGGAATGGTCCAACCACCCGCGATCGGGTTGCGGTGTGTGAAGGCGACGATGTGGTCGAGTTGGCAGCGGGCCGCGGGCACCGAGCAGCCCGGGAACCGGCAGTGCCCGTCGCGGGTGCGGACCATGCTCGTGGTCGATGCGTCCGGCCGGTACGTGAGGGCGCCGTGCGGTGGCTGCGCTTGTCCGCCGTGCCCGTCCGGGAATCGCCCGCGCCGCAACGTCGCGTCGGTGTCGAGCCTGTTCAGAACGTCCGCAATCGTGGTGCCCTCTCCGACCGGTGGCGGTCCCGGCAGTGGTGGTGGCCGATCCCACCACGACGACGGGATCGGCGATTCCGGCAACCGTCCCCCTCGGTGTCGGCGGCCCCGGGCGCGGAACACCTGCAGGCCCTGACGTCGCTGTGGCGCGGATTCGGTTGCGTTGCCTTGGCCGCCCGGCGCCGCCGAAATGGTGTCCGCATCCGGACCTGGACCCGTATCAGTCTCGGTGGGCTTCGTCGACGGTGTGAGCCCCAGTTCTGTTGCGAGATCGCGCATCTCCGTGAGCATCGCCCGCCACGTCCCGTCCTCGGCCAACAGCCGGGCGAGGTGCGGATCGATCGGACCGTGCCCGTCCAGGTATGCGGGCGAGGCCGTCAAGCCCAGCAGGGTCGCCACATCGACGGTGATCTGCACCAACGGCTTGCGCCGCGACGGCATCGACGCGACACCAACCTTCGGGCACCGCTCGCTTCCGCACGTGCAGGACAGGGCGGATTCGCCGTGCAGCGACGCCATCAACGCATCCACCAGCAGCGCCTGCCGGCCACGCCGATCCTTGCCGCACACCGTGCCGGCCATCTCGCACACCAACTGCCAGGCCGCCTGCCCCTGATCCGCGGGAAGCACCGCCGAGAACTCCGACAACGGACCCAGGCGCCGGACCCCCACCCGACACTCCGCCTCCGCGAGTTCCCGATCCGACGCCGCCTCGCCGGGGCTGGCCCGCAGGATCAACGCCCGGATCTCCCGCCCCAACGCCGCCGGCGCCAACCTGCGGGCCGACGCCACGATCTCCGCCTCCAACAACGAGAACGTCTCCGGCAGTAGCCCGGCCGTCTCACGATGAATCCGCCACGCCCGGGCGTAGTCCAGATCTCCGGCGAGGAACGCCGCCCGCGTCAACGGCAGCCGCAACCGCAGGTCCACCCCCAGATCGCAGAAATGCGACGCCATCGTGTGTGAACACCCCAACCTCGTCGACACCTCCGCGACCGCCTCGTTGCCACAATCCCGAATATCGCCGCCCCGCAACGCCACATCCCGCTCGAGCGCCGACAGCATCAACTCGCCCGCCAGCAGAACCTTCCGCGCCGCATGCGCATTCTCGATCCGCGCCAACTCCGACAACACCACGAACCGCGCCGCGTCCCCCGCGACACCACCGTCCGTCGGTATCTCGCCGACCCCACCCCCGGTATCGAACATACTTTCGACACTACAGGTGGCCACCGACAACTTCCCACTCACTCGACCACGTCAACCCGCGCAGGATCCGCATAGTCGCAGGTCATCAACGTCGCCGGAACCGGACCGTTCCAACCGCAGGGGCGGCCACATGTGCCGACGACCAGCGACTCCGTAGTGCCATCGTCGAACTGCACAGTGATCGTGGAGGCACGCGCGGGATAACCGCAGACAGGGCATTTGCCGAAGTAGTTCAGGATCTCTTCCACGGCCGACGAGGCGATTCGTCGATATCGCCTGTGCCGGTCCGGTGTCGACGCAAAGCCCATGACTCACCCCTCCCGTCAACCACACACGCTACTTCCGAGCACCCGCGAAGTCAGCGAACTCCACCGGCAGCCCGCCACTTCGTGGCATCGTCGAAGCTGTGAGGATCCTCGGACCCGTTGCCGCCACGGTTGTCCCGTGGTTGCGGTGGCGGGCCTCGTCCATCTTCACGAGCGCCCGCCGAGTCCGCCCGGCGACGCGGAGATCGCGGCGGGAGTCGATTGCCTGGATCCGGGCATGTTCCCCGGCCGTTTCCCACCGCCGACGGCGCAGACCTTCACACCTCCATCGACGGGATCGGTGCCCGACAACGTCATTCCCGTTGCCGTCGTGTCCTGTGAACCGACCTTCGGCAGGTCGCGCCTCGATGCGAACGGGAACCCTGTGGGCACCGAGGTGACGGTCGACGAGGTTCGGCACGCCGGCGATCTCACCGTGCTCCTGTCCGCGCTGTCCGAGGATTCGGACCCGCAGGGCTGGTGGATCGAGGCGTGGTTCGGCAAGACCCGCGACTACACCGGCGGCGCGCACTGCACCCCAGGGATCCCATGCTCCATGCTCTGGCTCGTCGATGCCGACGGTCGCGCGATCCGGCCCGCGATACCGAAGACCCGTTCCGGAGGACCCAAGCCCGATGCGCGCGAGGCGATCGCCCGACTCACCGTGGTCGATCGCACCAGCCATGGCCTCTTCGTGCCGAGGTCCGACTCGTAGGCCCTCAGGCGACGCCGTCGCGGTGGGCGGCCGTATCGAGATGTGCGCGGATGGCGGCGGCGACCAGCTGCGGATTCTCGAGCGCAGGTATGTGGCCGACTCCGGGGAGGGCGACCTCCTGGACATGGTCGGGCAGCTCGTCGACGAAGCGTTGGATGAACTTCTCCCGCAGGAAGAACGAATCGAATTCGGAGATGATCAACGAGGTCGGCGCCCTCACCGCGTCCAGACCCGTCAGTGGGCCGTCACGCAGGAATGCGAGCAGGATCGGCAGGTAGACCGAACAGCGGGAGACGGCACGGATCACGTCGGTGGCGTCTGCCGGGTCGACGACCGACATGTCGTGGCTGCAATTGCGGATGATCGGCCGCTGGAACAGCGGTTGTGACGCGGCGCGATCGCCGAGCACCCGGGCGAGCGCCGCGAGCGGGAACTGGGCGACGAACCCGATCCCCATCCGGAACTCCGTCGCCGAGAAGCGCTTCCAACCTCCACCAGGATTGATCGCGGCGAGCGATGCGGCCCGGCCCCGCCGCTCCAGCTCGAATCCCACCTGGCCGCCGAGCGAGTTCCCGACGACGTGGCATGTGTCCCAGCCGATCACGTCGAGCTCGCGTTCGATCCCGTCGGCAATACCGGAGATGCCGAGATCCCGCCATCGCAGCCGCGGACCGCCCCAGTGACCGGGCATCGTCAGCGCCAGGACGTCGTAGTCCGAAGCAAGTTCGTCGACCACGCGATGCCACACGTGGTGTGACAGCGTGAATCCGTGCAGCAGCAAAACACGTTCGCCGGCCCCCGCCCGTCGCGCGGATGTCACCATGACGCCCCCTCCCCTGAAGCACTACGTCATGAGTAACACCGCGCGACAGCGATGTCCAGGGTCGCTGAGAGAGGTCGGCGAGAGTCGCTACTTCGCGGTGGTCACCGCGAAGCCCGCAACCCACTCCGGGATCGGCCGGTAGTACCGCGACTGCAACTCGTACGCACCCGACGCCGCGAGTGCCGCGTAGGCCGCGATCCACGTGCGCACCTCGTGCGACGACCCGCCACCGTTCGCCTCGAAGAACTCGTTGGTCCAGCCGTCGAACTGCGCGATGTCACCGGCGGCGACGATGTCGAGAACGTCGTTGTCCCACTCCGGATTCAACGGCTTACGCGTGGAAGTTCCTGCCGCCAGATCGATTCCGGACTGCACGACCCGCTGCTCACCGCGGGCACGTTGCTCGGGGGTGGGCGGGTTGCCGAGGATCAGCGCCTCCGCGACCCGCGGCGGCGCACCGGCGAGGATCGGCACCGGCGGATCGTGCGACAGTCCGCCCGACGCCAGGAACAGCACGCGCTTGTCGAGCAGCGACGCGGCCTCACCGAGCGCCTTGCCGAACTGCCGGATCCGGCGCACCGGGCCGAGAGGGGCCGCGACGCCGTTGATGAACACCGGCACGACCGGCACCGACCGGATGCCGCCGAACAGCATCTCGAGCGGCTGCACGAATCCGTGGTCCACGACCATGCGTGCCGAGATCGTGAGGTCGATGTCACGCTCGAGGACACCCTCGGCGATCGCGTCGGCCGCATCGGTGTCGACCAGGATCTCGCCTTCCGCGGAACCGAAGTCGCCCACCGCGATTGCGCCGGTGCCGATAGCGAACGGTGGCATCTTCTCGTAGAAGAAGCCGTTGTAGTGGTCGGGCGCGAACAGCACGACGACCTCGGGAGCGAACTCCTCGATGAACGCTCGCGCCCCGGCAACGGCGTGGTCGACCTCGTCGAGCACCTCCTGAGCCGGATCGTTCAGCCCGATCAGGGGTGAATGGGACAGCGCAACCAGTGCGACTGGCATGTAGGGCTCCTTCAGCCTGAATCAGATTCCGGGAGAGGTTCTTTCCTGGAAGTTGTGGCGTCGCTACGACGCGAGTGCGATCTGGGACGCGCACAGCGCGCGCGACGCGGCCAGACTCACCCGACGCAGGGCGGGCTCCACGCTCGCCGGCGAGAAGCTCGCAACCGGACCCGACACCGAGAACGCTGCGACAGGGCGTGCACCCGAGCCGTTGACGACTCCCCCGATGCACACCAGGCCCTCGCGGGTCTCCTCACGGTCGAACGCGACACCGGACCGCCGGACCTGCGACAACTCGACACGCAACTGTCCGATGTCGGTCACCGTCCGAGCGGTGCGGGCCGCGAGATCCGAGCCCAGCAGATCCTCGGCGTCCTGACCGGAGTATGCGAGCAGCGCCTTGCCCACCGCAGTGCAGTGCGCCGGCGCCTTCCCGCCGACCCGCGACGGTGACGCGACGTGACGGTGGCCGTAGAGCTTGTTGATGTAGAGGATGTCGGGACCGTGCAGGACCGCGAGATGCACCGTCTGCCGGGTCGCCTCGTACAGGTCCGCCAGGTAGGGAGTCAGGACGTCGCGGATCACGGAGTGCTGCGGCGCGTATACCCGGCCACCGAGGTTGTGGAGCTCGGCGCCGAGCCGGTAGTCGCTGCCGACCCGCTCGACGGCGTGGTTGCGCTCGAGCATCCCGAGGATGCGGAACGCGGTGGACTTGCTGAGCCCGGATCGGCGCGCGAGTTCGCTGACACCGACGCCGGAGTACGCCTCCTGCCCGAAGCTGGTGAGCAGGCTCATCGCCTTGTCCACGGCGGCACGGCCGTCCCGCGTCGACCCCGAATGCGACAGATCGGTCAACTCCTGCACACCCATCGATCCCTACCCAATCACTACGCAAAGAGGACATTCCCGGCGCGACGGCCCGTGGCGGCGCCTTCGCGATCGAGTGTGCCCACCTGCCGTTTCGATGTCAAGATGGACGATAGTGATATTAAAAGTGACACACGGTCGAGCGGGGATTCAATCGTGTGGAACATTGAGCGCATTGCGTCATCGACGAAAGGAGGCCCTGTTGGACAGCAACGGCCTGATCGCACGCAACGTGCAGCGGTTCCGTAACGAACGACAGATGAGCATGGGCGACCTCGCCAAGCGGGCGAACCTGTCCAAGCAGACGCTCTCGAAGATCGAGCAGGGTGTCGGCAATCCCACAGTCGAGACGATCGACGCCATCGCCGAGGCGCTCGACGTTCCGCTGCGGCGCCTGGTGACCGAGTGGGGGACGCGGGTGTTCGTCGTCCGCTCCGGCGAGGGTTCGTGGAACGACCGGTCCGATATCGGTTCGACGAAGGTGCTCGATCAGATCTACGGCTCCGGCTACGTGCGCACGAGCCTGACCAGACTGCGGCAGGCGCCGGGCGGCGACGTCGAGAGCATGGTGCGCCCGGCCGACTCCGCCGGGACCCTGATCCACGCCTACGTCGTCTCCGGAAAGGTGCGAGTCGGCCCGACGAACGAACTGACGAACCTCACCACCGGGGACTTCGTCCAGTTCCCCAGCGACGCGCCCTGGATCCTCGCCGCACTGAGCAGCGAGGCGACCGTGCACGTCGTGACGACGATGCCGCAGGTCCCACAGTTCGGACCGCTCTCCGACGAGAGCCGTCACTGAGCGACACGGGGCCGCAAAGGGGGCGAACAGGAGTCTGTGGCACGAACCGTCCCCTACAGTGGGCGCCGTGTGTGAACAGCAGATGAACGGTTGGAATCGGCGGTCCTTCCTCGGAGCGGCCGGCATCGGAGCGCTCGGAGTCGCCGGACTGCCTCTCATCGGCAGCCGGTCGTGGAATCCGCTCGCAGCACAGGCCTCCGCGGCCCCGCTGCCCGCGTCGATCGCAGGCACCACTCTCGAATCCGTCGCCGTTCCTCTGGGCAGCAGCGGATACCGCCGTCTCACCGCCGGTCCGGGCTGGCCGCTGGTGGTCCGCACCGATCTGGCCGAGCCCAAGTCCGGTCGCGAGGACCGTCGCTCCGCCCTCGCGTCCATGGTTCAGCTCACCGACGTGCACGTGCTCGACGCCCAGTCACCCGTTCGGTTCGAGTACGTCCACCCCTTCCAGGGTGCCGCGTTCCGGCCGCAGGAGACCATGACCGCGCAGGGCCTCGTCTCCCTCATCGACCGGGTCAACTCGCTGCGCCAGGGTCCGCACACACAGCGCGACTTCGACGCCGTGATCACCACGGGCGACAACACCGACAACAAGGAGCACGTCGAACTCGACTGGTTCCTCAAGGCACTCAACGGTGGCACGATCGTTCCGAACACCGGCGATCCGACCCGCTACGAGGGCGTGCAGAACTCGGGCGCGGACCTGTACTGGAATCCCGAGTCGTCGATCCAGGACATCTACAAGAAGACCGGATTCCCGGAGGTCCCCGGCCTGCTGTCGGCGGCACTGCAGCCGGTCACCAGCCCCGGCCTGAACACCAAGTGGTACAGCGTTTTCGGCAACCACGACGACTCCGTCGAGGGCACCCTCCCGAGCGGCATCCCGTTCCTCGAGCAGATGTACACGGGAGACAAGAAGTTCGAGGTCCCGGACTCCTCCGACCAGGCCGCGCGCATCTCGAGCGCCCTGAGCTCCGATCCGACCGCCGTCCTGAACCTGCTGTCGGCGATCACCACCCCGCCGCGCATCGTCACCCCCGACGCGCGGCGCCACCCCTTCACGCCGCGCGAGTTCATCGCCGCCCACCTCGACCCGGCGAACGCCGGCCCCGGCCCGGTCGGCCACGGCTTCGCGGCCGACGCCGACGAAACCGGAATCGGTTACTACACCTTCGAGATCGCGCCCGGCGTGATCGGCATCAGCATGGACTCGACCAACCGCGCGGGCTTCGTCGACGGCTCGCTCGGCGAGGCGCAGTTCGAGTGGATCGAGCAGACGCTGCTCGCGGGCAGCAGCAAGTACTACGACACCAACGGCGCGCTCGTCACGCAGAGCCGCAGCGATACCTACTTCGTGCTGTTCAGCCACCACACGAGCACCACGATGGCGAACACCCTGCCCGACCCGGAGCGCCCGCTCGAGCCCCGGTACAAGGGCGCCCAGCTGGTGGATATGCTGCACCGCTTCCCGAATGTCCTCGCCTGGGTCAACGGCCACACCCACGAGAACCGCATCACCGCACAGGTGGGCCAGACTCCGGCACAGGGATTCTGGGAGATCAACACGGCATCGCACATCGACTTCCCGCAGCAGGGACGCATCATCGAGGTGGTCGACAACGAGGACGGCACGGTGTCGCTGCTGACCACGCTGATCGAGGCCGACAGCCCGTACCAGGTCGACTACGACGACTTCTCTCCGGCGGGCCTGGCGTCGCTGTACCGCGAGTTCTCGTTCAACGACATCCACGCCGACCCGAAACTGCTGGGCGGCTCCCC
Source organism: Rhodococcus sp. AG1013 (assembly GCF_003350365.1). NCBI lineage: Bacteria > Bacillati > Actinomycetota > Actinomycetes > Mycobacteriales > Nocardiaceae > Rhodococcus > Rhodococcus sp. AG1013. Next base: position 412,067 of record NZ_QQAT01000002.1, on the reverse strand, counting down.
GGACCACAATGTGGAACTGGTCCTGGCCACACTCCGCTAGTCGTCGGCGCGGGCGTCCTTCGGGGCGTCCGCGCCGCCGTCGGTCTCCCGCCGGGCCTTGCTCCACCGCACGGCCTCGGTCAGCAGTCGTACCCCGACCGCAAGCATGACGAGGTTCCCGACGATCTGCGCCGTGACCACCGCACGGGCAGTCTGGTCGACCGCCGCGATGTCGCCGAAGCCCACCGTCGCGAAGACCGTGAGCGTGAAGTACAGCGCATCGATCCTGGTCAGCGGCTCCGTGAACGACTCCGGATTCATCTGGGACAGGAGGAAGCTCGCCACCGCCGAGCCCAGCAAGTACACCGGCAGCGTCACCATCAGGGCCTCGGCCGACCGTATGGCGGGCACCGGGGAGCGCAAGATCTGCCGAACCTGCCAGATACACAACGCCACAACGAACAGCAGGCCGCCGACGAGGATCGCGACCATGCCCGCGTTCGACAGGTGATCCATCGGCAGCGCGAAGTACGCGATGACCAGAACGACAACCGTGCCGAGCGGACGAAGCAGAGCCCGACGCAGCAATCGACGGCGCTCGTGCTTGTCGAGCTCCTGCAGTCGGGCCGGGTCGGTCATAGGCTCTCGCTTCTGCATCCGTCACACCGTACTACCGCGAATGTCGGCACCGACCTGCGACGACACACCTGACCGAGCAGAGCGGACCGATCTTCGGTAACGTTCGGATAACGACGTCGACGTCTGGAAGGGAAGTAGTCCAGCTTTCCGGTGCGAGCGAGTCGAGAACGCGAACAGATCCGAACACCGAAAGTGGGAGGTGGACAAGTGCGAAGTTCACTCGGTATCTCTGCCGGAGCGGCCGGCGTGTGCACTGCACTCGTCGCCACCGACGACACCGGCATGCAGTCCATGGAGTACCGGACGCTGTCCTCGGACCTCGGCACCCACACCGACCTCGGCGACCTCAGCCTCTCCGCGATCGGCCTGATGACCGTCCAGGTTCCCGACCACAAGATCGAGCCGGACGCGATCGCGGTGGCGTACCGCACCGAGGGCCACGCCGCAGCCGTTCGGTCCGCGGCCAAGCGCCAACGTCGGGCCATCCGCTTGATTCCCGAGACGGCCGCCACATTGGCCTATCTCCGTAGCACCGGGCTGGTCGCGCAGTACGGGAGCATCGCGGTCGTCGATCTCGGCGCATCGGGACTCACCGTCACGGTCGTCGACCAGGCCAGCGGCTCGATCTTGTGCCGTGACCGCACCACGACCGTCAGCGGCGACGGTGCAGCCGATGAACCGGACGCCGACATCGCCTCGCGCGTCGTCGAGTTCGTGACCGGCACCTGCGCTCGCAGCTTCCGCACCCCCGAGGCCGCGGTCCTCGTCGGCGGCGGCGGAAACATCACCGACGTGGGGGCGGCACTGGACGCCGGCTTCGACGGCGTCACGATCGTCGTGCCCGAACCGGAGGCCGCGACCGCCAAAGGCGCCGCGCTGCTGGCCGGATCGAACGCCAGACAGGATTTCCCGGTGGTCGCCGGGTCGGGTGGAGGACGTGGGACGGGTGCTATCGTCGGCGCACTCGTCGTCGGTGGCCTGATGCTCGGCTACGGCGTCAAGGAAGTGATCCCGCAGAGCGAGGAGAACTACGCACCCACCGGCAGCCAGGTCATCGAGACACCCACGGGCGAACCCGATGTCCCCACTGTCGATCCGGACGACACCGACATCCCGTCGGGCGATCCGACCCCGACCTCGACCGTTCAGGCGCCCGCCTCGCAGGTGCCACTGCCGACCACCGACGACTACAGCGGTCCGGCCTGGACGACGCAGTACACGACCACCGTCGAACCGCCCCCACCCACGACGACTCCCCCGACGCCCACCACCACCGAGGCGCCGACCACGACGACACCGCCACCGAGCACCACGCAGAGTCGGCCGTGGATTCCGCCGATGTGGCCCGAACTGCCCACGTGGCTCCCGGGTCTCGTACCGGGGGTTCCGACTCCGGACGGCGACCCTCCGAGCCTCTCGGCCGATCCGACCACGCCCACCACCGAGCCGCCCACCACCGGTCCGCCTACCTCCGAGCCGCCGGCTTCCGAGACCCCCACCTCCGAGCCGCCCGCCCCGGGGACCGAGCCGGCCGGGCCGCAGCCAGAGGTCAGTCCCGAATCTGGCTCACCGACACCGGAAGTCCCGGATTCGTTGCCGAGGTGAGCGCCGACGGCTGTGTGCCTCCCGCGATGAGGTGCGCGCCGAGGGCCGCGATCATCACGCCGTTGTCGGTGCACAGCCGCGGACTGGGCACCCGCAGCGTCAATCCCGCCGCAGCACACCGCTCCTCCGCGAGCGACCGGATCCGCGAGTTCGCGGTGGCGCCGCCGCCGAGAACGAGGGTGTCGACGCCGACGTCCTGCGCCGCGCGAACCGCCTTCATCGTCAGCACGTCCGCCACGGACTCCTGGAATCCGGCCGCGACATCGGCGACCGGAATCGGTTCGCCCGCACGCTCCTTGGCCTCCACGAACCGCGCCACCGCAGTCTTGAGCCCGGAGAACGAGAAGTCGTGCCGGGCATCCCGGGGACCGGTCATGCCGCGCGGGAACACGACGGCATCCCGGTCGCCCTGCTGCGCCAGGCGATCGAGCGCCGGGCCGCCCGGAAATCCGAGATCCAGCAGGCGCGCGACCTTGTCGAACGCCTCACCGGCCGCATCGTCGACCGTGGTGCCGAGTTCCACGATCGGCTTGCGGCCCAGTTCCTCCACGTGCAGCAGGTGCGTGTGCCCACCCGAGACGAGCAGCGCGACGCACGGCGGCATCGGGCCGTGCTCGATCGTGTCCACCGCGACATGCCCGCCGAGATGGTTGATCGCGTAGAACGGCACGTCCCACGCGGCCGCGTACGCCTTGGCCGCCGCGACACCGACCAGCAGGGCGCCGGCGAGACCGGGGCCGATTGTCACGGCGATCGCGTCCGGCTTGTCGATGCCCGCGGCCGCGAGGGCGCGACGCATCGTGGGAACCATCGCCTCGAGGTGCGCGCGCGAGGCCACCTCGGGCACCACACCGCCGTAGCGGGCGTGCTGGTCGACGCTCGACGCCACCTCGTCGGCGAGCAGCTCGCAGCGCCCGTCATCGTGCCAGCGGACGATCCCGACCCCGGTCTCGTCGCACGAACTCTCGATACCCATCACGATCATGGCCGTCACTCCTTGCCCTGCCGCTCGGCGGCCTCCGCGTCGATCCGCGCCGGGCGGTGCATCGTGTACGCGTCCGCGCCGCTCGGCTGGTAGTAGCGCTTTCTGGTGCCGACGATCTCGAAGCCCTCACGCTTGTACAGCGCGATCGCCGGCTCGTTGTCGGTGCGGACCTCGAGGAACACCGGCCCACCCCACTTGTCCGCCACGCGCAGCAGTTCGGCCAGCAGCGCTCCGCCGATGCCGCCGCGCTGCGCCGACGGATCCACCCCGATGGTGTGTACCTCGGCCTCGGGCGTCACGCTGTTGCCGAGCAGTGCCACCCCGGCGTAGCCGATCAGTGTGTCGGCGTCGTCGCGCGCCGTGAAGTAGTGATTGTGCCCGCCCGCGAGTTCCGACCGGAACGCCTGCGCGCTCCACGGGTCGTCACCGGGGAACAGCACCTGCTCGAGCTCGGCGCACCTGTCGGTGTCGGTGTCGGCCATCGGAACGATGCGGATGCTCATTTCCTGCGGTCCGCCAACTCCACCGCGTCCGGGCGCCGCAAGTACAACGGCACCAGCGGTTCCGGCTCCACGCCCACCCGCAGTGCCTGCGCCGCGACCTTCACCAGACCGGCCGGTGAGGGGGTCTCGACCGGCTCGACCGGCAGGTCGAACATGTCCACGTGCGAGGCCGAGCCCGCGATCACCTGCGACGGCGACGGATCGAGATCGGACGGCTTGACGACATCGGGCCCCTCGACCCGCGCCCCGCCGGAGTAGCGCGCCCAGTACACCTCGCGGCGACGAGCATCGGTGACCACCAACAGGTCCCGCTCTCCGGAGACATCGGCGGCGATCGCGTCCAGGCTGCACACCCCGTGTACCGGGATGCCCAGCGCATCGCCGAACGCGGCGGCGGTCGCCATACCGACGCGCAGACCCGTGAACGGACCGGGCCCCACGCCGACGACGACCGCGTCCAGATCGGCGGGGCTGTGGCCCGATTGGGCCAGGCAGTCCAGAATCTGCGGGGTCAGGACCTCCGCATGCGCTCGGGCGTCGACGGTGACTCGGACGGCCAGCGTCCGAGGAACGCCCGGGTCCGAATCAGGGTCGAAGCTCACGACGCCCGCGGTGACCACGGGAGTGGAGGTGTCGATGGCAAGGACAAGCACGGTAGACCAGGCTACTCGGCTCCGTACTACGCGCGCGGCACCCACTCCCAGCTCGCGGTGCGGACATCGGACTCGGGCTCGCGGCGCAGCCGCACCCGCAGGTGCCGATCCGCCAGATGTTCCACCACGCCCTCGCCCCACTCGACCACGACGACGGCGTCGCCCAGGTCGGTGTCGAGATCGAGCGCGTCGAGCTGATCGTGCATATCGAGCGAGCCCGCGTCACCGCCCTCGCCGCCGAGGCGGTACGCGTCGACGTGGACCAGGCCGACGGGCGCGCCACCGTCGGGGCGCGTCCCCGGCCGGTGCTCTCTCGCGATGATGAACGTCGGCGACGTCACCCGGCCCTCGACGCCCAGACCCGCCGCGATACCGCGGGTCAGCGCGGTCTTCCCGGCGCCCAGCGGGCCGTCCAGCACCACGAGATCACCCGCGACGAGGTCGCGGGCCAGCGCCCGCCCGAGAGCCTCGGTGTCCTCGGTCGTGGGCAGGGTCGCGTTGCCCCCGGTACGTGTGTCAGCCGACATCGGTTCGCTCCAGTTCACCCGCCGGCACAGCATTCTCGTGGTCCGCACGACTCGACACGGCACGCCGGACCAGCCGATCGATCGCATCGGAGGTTACCTGCGGGAACTCGAGCTCCACGAGATGGCCGGCATCGCGCACCCGCACCAGTTCCGAGCGCGGCAGGGCGGCCGCGAGGTACTTGGAGCTGGTGAACGGAATGATCATGTCGGCGTCACCGCACAGCACCAGCGCCGGTGTGTCCGACAGCACCGGCAGCGCCTCCGACTCGTCATGCAACTCCAACGATTCGAGGAAGTTGACGATCGTCACCACCGAGATGTCGTTGAGCATGCCCTCCGAGAACGCGACCAGCCGCGGACTGACCTCGGTGCCGTACGACGCGGCCCGCAGGATCGGCGAGATGATCGCGCGCGCGGCGCCCCGTGCCTGCTGCACGGCGCCGGGGGCGGTGCGCACCGCGAGGCGGAACCCGTCGATGACCGGGTTGTCGAGGTTGCGTCCGAGCCCCGACTTGTTCAGGCCGGCGGCGGTCGTCGCGAGCAGCCCCACACCGATCACCCTGTCGTCGAACAGCTCCGGGAACTGCCGGGCCATCGCCAGGATCGTCATGCCGCCCATCGAGTGCCCGACGAGCACCACCGGGCCCGACGGCGCCACGTCCTCGACGACGGCCGCCAGGTCGCGGCCGAGCTGGGCGATGGTGCAGCTCTCGGCGGCGGGCACGCCGGACTCACCGTGCCCGCGCTGGTCGTAGAACACCATGCGGACGGAATCGCCCCACCGCTCCGCGAGCTGCGCGCGCTGGAAGTGCCACGACTCCATCCGCAGGCAGTAGCCGTGCACGAAGATCACCGTGAGGGGCGCATCCGGTGGACCCACCTCCCGCACCAGCAGTGGCACGTCGTCCTCGGTCGCCACGACGCGGCTGCGGTCGCCGGTCATGAGCGCGAAGTCCTCGGACCCGTAGATCTCCGGTCCTCGTCGCGTCGCCGCAGACTTGACGACGTTGATCCCCGCGATCGCGCCGATCGCCGCGGCACCCAGCACTCCCCCGAACAGGCCGAGCCTGTTCAGGACGTTCACGAACGACCGCCGGGACCGCCGACATAGGTTCGCACCGTCCGGCCCCGCACCGAGGTCACCACCTCGTAGTGGATGGTGTCGAGCGCGTCCGCCCACTCCTGTGCGTGCGGTTCACCGTGCTCGCCGTTGCCGAAGAACACCGCGGTGTCGCCCTCCTGCACACCGGCACCGTCGGGACCGAGATCGACGACGACCTGGTCCATACAGACCCGCCCGATGCCCGGGCGCCGGTCGTCACCCAGGCGCACGTCGAACCGTCCGCCCAGCGCGCGCGGAATACCGTCCGCGTACCCGACCGGCAGCAACGCGACCGTCGTGTCGTGCGGGGCCACCCACGTGTGCCCGTAGGACACACCCTCACCAGCTGCCACTTTCTTCACCAGCGCCACCCTCGATCGGAACGTCATGACCGGCCGCAGGCCGAACGTCCCCAGATCCGGCACCGGGGACAGTCCGTATATCGCGATTCCGGGCCGAACCATGTCGAATTGCAGGTCAGCACGGGTGAGGGTGGCCGCCGAGTTCGACAGGTGCGCCGCCTCCGGAGCCAAACCGATCCGCTTGGCGTCCGCGAGGGCACCCGTGAAACGTTCCCGCTGATCGTCGATAGCGGGGTGGTGCGGTTCGTCGGCGTGCGCGAGGTGCGAGAACACACCCTTGAAACGAACCGCCCCCTCGGCCTCGACCCGAGCGAGGTCCTTCAGGAAGTCCGTCCACTCCTCACGCGAGACGCCGTTCCGGTTCAGGCCGGTGTCGACCTTGATCGTCACGGTCGCGGGCGTGCCGACCTCCCGCGCCGCCGCGACGACGGCCGCGAGATGCCGCGGCGACGACAGCCCCACCTCGACGCCCAGCGCGATCGCGGGGGCGTAGTCGGAGTCCGCGGTGTGCAGCCACGACAGCACCGGGGCGGTGATCCCGGCGTTCTTGAGTTCGATGCCCTCGGCGAGGGTGGTGACACCCAGTTCCCGGGCACCGGCAGCGAGTGCGGCCCGCGCGACCGGAACCGCGCCGTGGTTGTAGGCGTCCGCTTTCACGACGGCCATGACCGCCGCATCGCCGGCGTGCTCGCGCAGGATCCGCACGTTGTGGGCTACCGCGTCGAGATCGATCACCGCTTCCGCCTGCGGCGCCGCCGCCGGAGGGGGTGTGTCCGCCGCCGAGGTGGCGCTCACGGTGTTCGGGTCGGTGTCGGTCTCCTGCGCGCTAGTAGTCACAGAATTCGATCCTGCCACTCACCGGGACCAGCCCGGTTCCTGGGTACAACCCGACCAGTCACGATTCGGGCACATGTGAGCGAAGGATCCGAATCGCGGACCGCAGGTGCGCCAGCAGCGTCGACGCGGAGATCGGCGCGAGCCCGGCGTCCCCGATGTCCTCCGAACCCTCCCGCGCCCCGAGGTTGGCGGCGAGCGAGTGGGCCCGGGCCCCCGCCGCGGCCGCGGCCGCCGGCGCCAGACCCGTCGCCATCAGCGCACCGATGACGCCGGACAGGACGTCACCCGACCCGGCCGTGGCCGCCCACGAACTGCCCGCGTCGTTGACGTACGCCCGGCCGTGCGGGTCCGCGATCACGGTGGCCCGACCCTTCAGCAGCACGGTCACGCCCCACTCGGCGGCCAGTGCCCGCGTCGCGGCGACGCGGTCCGGCGTCGGCGCGACAGCGGTGAGCCGCTCGAACTCGCCCGCATGCGGGGTCAGCAACGTCGGCGCACCGCGCCCCCGCACCAGATCCGGGTGCTCGGCCAGCAGGTTCAGCCCGTCGGCATCGACGAGGACCGGTAGGTCGGTTTCCAGCACCGTCCGCAGGTCCGTCAGGGCGTCGTCGTCGGTGCCGATGCCGGGGCCCACGACCCACGCCTGCACTCGGCCCGCATCGGCGGGCGACGGGGCAGCGACCACCTCGGGCCAGTGATCGAGCACCTCCGCGACGGCACGACCCGCATACCGCACCATCCCGGCGGTGGCGGTGACCGCGGCGCCGGAGGACAGCACGGCAGCGCCCGGATAACGTCCGCTGCCCGCGACGACACCCACCACGCCCTGCGTGTACTTGTCGTCCGCCGGCCGCGGAACGGGCCACAACCGGCCCACCTCCCACGCGTCGAGCGCGACCAGGTCGGGCGTCGGCAGGTCCAGGCCGATCGGCACCAGTTCGACCCGGCCACACCTCGGCGCGGCCAGGACGTGCACCGGTTTGAGCGCCCCGAACGCCACGGTGACGGCAGCGGTCACGGAGGGACCGTCGACGGCACCGGTGTCGGGGTCCACGCCACTGGGCAGGTCGACCGCGACGATCGGGGCATCGAGTTCCGCGACGATCGCGGCCGCGGCCGGGCGCAGCGGGCCCTTGCCGGAGATCCCGACGATCCCGTCGAGCACCAGGTCGGGGCTGCCCGGATCCGACGAGACGCGCCCACCGGCGGCCTTCAGCGCCGCCAATCCGGCGGCGTGTGCGCGCTCGGGGTTCAGTAGGACCGCGGTGACCGCCACGCCACGCCGGCGCAACAGCGTTCCCGCCCACAGCGCGTCACCGCCGTTGTCACCCGAGCCCACCAGTAGCGTGACGTCGCGGCCCGACACGCCCCCCGTTCGATCCCGCAGTTCGTCGGCCGCGACACGCGCCAGGCCGTACGCGGCGCGCCGCATCAGCGTGCCCTCGGGCAGGCGCGCCAGCAGCGGCGCCTCGGCGGCCTTGACCTGCTGCGCCGTGTAGAAGTTCCGCATCTCTACCCGGCCGCCACCGGACCGGAGATCATGAACTGCGCGCCGTTCGGATCGGCGACGTTCGCCATCCGGCCGTGCTCGGAATCCCACGGCTCGCGCAGCACCGTCCCGCCGAGTTCCGTGAGCCGCGCGACAGCGGCGTCGGTGTCATCCACCGCCACGAACATCTGCCAGTGCGACGGCACGTCCGCCGGCATCGCGGTGCTCGCGTCGAAGATCCCGGCCAGGTCCTCGCCGTCGAACCGGCCTGTGGTGTACCTGAATTCGCCCGTGTCGCTGAGAGTTGCCAGGTTCCAGCCGAAGACGTCCCGATAGAACGGCAACGCGGCGTCGTAGTTCTTGCTGACCAGTTCGAACCACGCGGGGGCACCGTGTTCGCCCATGACACCGAAGCCCTTGTGCTCGGCGGGCTGCCACACCCCGACGACCCCGCCGGACGGATCGAGGAACATCGCCATCCGGCCCTGCTCGGGCACGGTCATCGGTTCCATCATCACCTGACCGCCGGACTCCGTGACGGCCTTCGCGGTGGCATCGGCGTCGGCGGTGGCCAGATACGTGGTCCAGATGTTCACGTAGGGGTTCCCCGACTGCCCGGCCATCATGCCGGCGACGGGCTTCCCGTCGGAGAAGAACATCACGTAACCGCCGTACTCCTCTCCGGACGATTCGTGGGTCCAGTCGAACATGGCGTCGTAGAACGCGGCGGCGCGTTCGGGATCCGAGGTCTGCAGGTCGATCCAGCAGGGCGCACCGATCGGCGCGGATTCACGGGTTGGCATGACTACTCCTCGCGAACTCGAGGTCGGGAGATGTAACTCGAGGCACAATCATCGCCAGACTACGCTGAATCCCATGAAGACACGGGCAACTGCGATGATCGCCGGAATCGCCTTGGCTGCAAGCCTTTCCGCTTGCACCAACTCCTCGACCGACGAACCCGTCGCCGACAGCGGGCCGACGGTCAAGGTCTCGAACATGACCTACTCGCCCTCGTCGGTCACCATCTCCGCGGGCCAGACGGTGACGTGGGTGTTCGACGATCGCGGCACACCACACGACGTCGTGGGCCTCGGCGACGCGAAATCGGTGTTGCGCAGCCCGTTGAAGACCACCGGGACGTGGGAGTTCACCTTCACCGAGCCCGGCACCTACGACTACACGTGCTCGCTGCACCCGGACATGCTCGGTGTCGTCATCGTGATGTGACGACACCGAGCCTGTCCTGACGGTCTCGCTATTCGACCGTGACGGACTTCGCGAGGTTGCGCGGCTTGTCGACGTCCAGGCCACGGGCCTGCGCCACCTCGGCGGCGAAGACCTGCAGCGGCACCGTCGACAACAACGGCTGCAGCAGCGTCGGCGCGGCCGGGATCTCGATGAGGTGGTCGGCGTGTGCCCGCACCGCCTCGTCGCCCTCCTCCGCGATGACGATCGTCTTCGCGCCGCGCGCCTTGATCTCCTGGATGTTGGAGACCAGCTTCGAGTGCAGCACCGCCCGGCCCTTCGGCGACGGCATGATCACGATGACCGGCAGGCCCTCCTCGATCAGCGCGATCGGACCGTGCTTGAGCTCACCGGCCGCGAAGCCCTCGGCGTGCATGTACGCGAGCTCCTTGAGCTTGAGCGCACCCTCGAGCGCCACCGGGTAACCCACGTGGCGACCTAGGAACAGCACCGCGGGCGACTGCGCGAACTCGCGTGCGAGCGCGCGCACCGGTTCGACGGTCGCGAGCACCCGGGTGACCAGCTCCGGCATCGCGGCCAGGTCGGCGTACTCGCGCGCCACCTCGTCCGGGTACTTCGTGCCGCGCGCCTGCGCCAAGGCCAATCCCACCAGGTAGTTCGCAGTCACCTGGGCGAGGAAGGCCTTGGTGGAGGCCACGGCGATCTCCGGACCGGCCCGCGTGTAGAGGACGGCGTCGGCCTCACGGGGAATCTGTGCACCGTTGGTGTTGCAGATCGCGAGGACCCGAGCCTTCTGGTCCTTCGCATGCTTGACGGCCTCGAGCGTGTCCGCGGTCTCACCGGACTGCGAGATCGCGACGACGAGCGTCGACCGATCCAGCACCGGGTCGCGGTAACGGAACTCGCTGGCCAGTTCCACCTCGACGGGCAGCCGCGTCCAGTGCTCGATCGCGTACTTCGCGAGCAGGCCCGAGTGGTAGGCGCTGCCGCACGCGACGACGAAGATCTTGTCGACGTCGCGCAGCTCCTGATCCGACAGTCGCTGCTCGTCGAGGACGATCTTGCCGTCGGCGAAATGGCCCAGGAGCGTGTCGGAGACGGCCTGCGGCTGCTCCTGGATCTCCTTGAGCATGAAGTAGTCGTGACCTCCCTTCTCGGCGGCCTGCAGGTCCCAGTCGATCGTGAACGGGCGCCCCTGCTGCTCGTTGCCGGCGAAGTCGGTGATCGTGTAACCGTCGGCGGTGATGACCACCACCTGGTCCTGCCCGAGCTCGACGGCATCGCGCGTGTGCTCGATGAAGGCCGCCACGTCCGACCCGATGAACGTCTCGCCCTCACCGACACCGACGACCAGCGGCGTCGAACGACGCGCGGCGATGATCATGTCCGGATGGTCGGCGTGCGTGAACACGAGCGTGAACGCGCCCTCGAGCCGACGCAGTACCGACAGCGCGCTCTCCACGAAGTCGCCCGCCGTGGGACCGCTCTCGTACGCCTTCGCGACGAGGTGCACCGCGACCTCGGAATCGGTGTCGCTGAGCAGGTCCACCCCGGCGGCCTCGAGCTCGGCGCGCAGCGGCGCGAAGTTCTCGATGATGCCGTTGTGCACGACGGCGAGCTTGCCGCCCGCATCGCGGTGCGGGTGGGCGTTGCGGTCGGTCGGCTTGCCGTGGGTGGCCCAGCGGGTGTGACCCATTCCCGTGGTGCCGACGAACTTGTCGGCGCCCACCTCGGCGAGCTCCGCCTCGAGATTGGCGAGGCGCCCCGCCTTACGCTCGGTGGCCAGCCCGCCCACACCGTCCGCCACGGCGATCCCGGCGGAGTCGTAGCCGCGGTATTCCATCCGCCGCAACGCCTCGACGACAACACCCAAAGCCTGGCGGTGGCCCACGTAACCCACGATTCCGCACATGGTTCACCAGGGTACTTGGACCACAGTCCGGAACGAACTCGGACGGGCGATGCGGCGCAACTCCCGGGGGTCGCACCCGATCGGATAACGTCTCCCCCGTGGCGCAGACACCGAAGTCCCTGGTATCCAAGCTGTCCAAGCGTGGCCCACACAAGGTGCTGCGCGGCGACCTGGCGCTCGCGGGGCAACCCGGCGTGGTCTACACCCCCGCCGAGGGGTTCAATCTCCCCGCCGTCGCCTTCGCGCACGACTGGCTGGCGAGCACCGTCAACTACGCCGCGACGCTCGAACACCTCGCATCATGGGGCATCGTCGCTGCGGCGCCGGCTACCGAACGCGGCCCGGTGCCGTCACACCTCGGGCTCGCCGCCGACCTGGGCACCACCCTCGACATCTGCACCGGTGTGCGCCTCGGTCCCGGCCGGATCAGCGTCCACCCCGAGCGCCTGGCCTTCGCCGGACACGGCATGGGTGCCGGTGTGGCCGTGCTCGCGGCGGCCCGGACGGCCCGCGTCAAGGCCGTCGCCGCACTGTTCCCCGCCCCCACCGCACCGTCCGCGACGGTCGCGGCCGCGCGGATCGACGTGCCGGGACTCGTCCTCGCCGGGGCGAACGACGTCGACTCCCTGAACAGCGACGCGCTGGCCCTCGCCGACGCGTGGAAGGGCGAGAGCCTGCTGCGGGTCGTCGACAAGGGTTCGAGCGCCGGCGTCGTCGAGGGGCGGCGACTCCTCGGTTTCCTCGGCGTCGGCGGGTTCGAGCGCCGCACCCAGCACGTGACGCGGGCGCTCGTGACCGGGTTCCTGCTGCACCACCTCACCGGCGACAAGGCCTACGCCTCGTTCGCCGACGCCGACGCGCACTTCCCCGGCACCCATCCGGCCGTGCGCGACGAGACCGACGACACGCTCGACGCCCGCGATGCCGCCGCGCACCACGCGAGCGCCCAGATCGGGCAGCTTCTCGGCCGCTAGCTCACAGCGGACCGGCTTCCGCGAGCACGGCGCCGGTCTCCTCACCGGGCAACGGCTGCGATCCCATCTCGGCGATCGCCGGTTCCTCCGCCCGGCGGCGCGGCGACCCCGGCGGTGCTCCGACGACCGAATGCGCGGCCGGAGCGCCCGTCGACCCGACCTCCGATCCCGCCGCCGGTTCCGGCGCGGGAGCGCAGTAGTCGGCCGGCGCTTCCTCCACCGGGGGTGCCTGCGGTGCGGGCTGTTCCACCGGCTCGTCCACAACCGGCGCCTCGTCCTCCGGGCAGTCGGGTACCGGGGTCACCGACGGTTCTGGGGCGGGTGCCGGTTCGGGAGCGGGCGGCGGCTCGGTGGCCGGCGGCGGCTCGGTGGCCGGCGCCTCCTGCGCGGGTGCCGCCTCGGCTGGCCGGGCACAGTCGCATGCGCAGTCGCAGTCACAGCCCCGCTCCGATTCGAGATCGAGACTGCCGCCCGACAGAGTCGATTCCGCCGCCACGCGAACGAGGCCGTCGACGATGTCGAGCGCAACATCCGCTACCATCCCGACAACGGCGCCCACCGCGCGGACTGCGCCGTCGAGCGCCAGCGACCCCTGCAATGTGGCGCCGGGTTGCACGGGCGGACGTTCGAGACCGCTCAGGCTCGACTCTGCCGTCACCGGTGTCAGCGCCGTCGCTGGTGTCGCTGACGGCACCGCGGTCACGGATGTCGGCGCTGGCGCTGGTGTCGCAGCCGTCGCTGCCGACGCCTGCACGGGCGCGGCGCTGCACTGCGCCGCCGCGACCGGGGTGCGCGTCCGACAGTCCACCGCGAGCGTGCCGGGGGCGGGAAAGGCGCTGTCGTCGATCTGGGCGAAGACGCGGGCGAGCGTGCAGTAGATGTCGTCGACCGCCGTCTCCGTCGCGTCACAGAGCGCGGTGAACTCGCGCAGCGTGTCCCGAACGTGCGGCAGGAAGACCCCGGCGAGCCATTCGCGGCACGACTCCTCGAACGGTCCGACACCGGCCGAAGCGCCACCGGACAGGTATCCGGACGTCCCGAGCATCGTGTCGATCTCGGCGACGGTACGCCCGCCGAGCTGCGACGCGTCCCGATCGCGCACCCACTCCGACTTCCGGGTCACGACCTCGCGCAGCTCGCGCTCGGCAGCCACCAGCGCGGTCCGGACGTCATGTGCGGAGCTCCGCAACCGATCCGCCCGCTCGAGATTGCCGGACAGATGCCGACAGGCCAGCTCGGCGTCGGGCCCCTGCCATGCCTCCGGCAGAGCCCGGACTGCCCGGGTCTCATCGTCGAACGTCCGATCCAGACTGCAGGTGATCCGCCCGATCGCCTCGATGTCGGCGTCGAGCGCGGTCAGGTCGATGCCCCGCTGTTGGAAGTAACGCGCCTCGACCTGGTCGGGGGTCGCCGACAGCTCACCGGTGCCGGTGCCGTCCGCGACGAGGGCGGCGCGGGGCAGGAACACCGCGAAGTACTGCAGACCGCTTGCGCCGGCATCGAGGATCGCGTCCACTACCGCCCACCCAGCGCGACGACGTTCGCCGACTCCTGACGTTCGTACGCGTCGGAGGTACCACGGAGAGCACGGGCGCCATCGGCCGAACCGGCAGCCCACGCGCCGATAGCCCGCGCGAGCCGCGCATAGCCGTCCCGTACGGCCTGCTCACGAGCGGTGTCAGTCGTACCGGCATCGGAGGAGCCGAAACCGCACTCGCTCACCGTCCGGGAGACCCCGGTCAGCAGCTCCGCTCCCGCCTGCAACGCCTGCGCCGTCGCCCGCACCCCCGCAACGTCGATCGCGACCACATCCGCCATCGGTTCCGCCTTCCGCACCTGTCGGTGCCTGTCGATTCGGATCCTTCGTCCTGTTCGACGCAGCGGCGCGGCCCGCGGTTCCGCTAGGTGTGCGGGTTCGGTGGGCCAGGTGCGCTAGGCGGACACCACCTTCTCCGCCAGCGTCTCCGCGATGCGCTGCGCCATCTCGAGATCGGCCGCCTCGACCATGACCCGCACCAACTGCTCGGTGCCGGAGGGACGCAGCAGCACCCGGCCGGTGTCGCCGAGTTCCGCTTCCGCCTCGCTCACCGCCGACCGGACCTGCGGCGCGGCCGCGACAGCGGACTTGTCGGCGACCCGGACGTTGACCAACACCTGCGGCAGCGCGGTCATCGCGCCCGCCAGATCGGCGATCGACGCACCGGTGTCGGCCATCCGTGCCATCAGCCGCAGACCGGTGAGCACGCCGTCACCCGTGGTGCCGTAGCGGGGCAGCACGACGTGGCCCGACTGTTCACCGCCCAGGCTGAACCCGCCCGAGCGCAGTTCCTCGAGCACATACCGGTCACCGACAGCGGTGGTGCGCAACGCAATCCCGGCCTCGCGCATCGCGATGTGGAGGCCGAGGTTGCTCATCACCGTCGCGACAAGAGTGTTGTCGACGAGTTCACCGGCGTCGCGCATCGCGATCGCCAGGACCGTCATGATCGCGTCGCCATCCACGACCGCACCGGTCGCGTCGATCGCGAGGCAGCGGTCGGCGTCGCCGTCGTGCGCCAGACCGATATCCGCGCCGTGCTCGACGACGGCACGTTGCAGCGCCTCGAGATGCGTCGACCCGCAGCCGTCGTTGATGTTGAGCCCGTCCGGATCGGCATTGATCGCGATTACCGTCGCACCGGCGTTGCGGTAGGCATCGGGCGCAACCGTCGACGCGGCGCCGTGCGCGCAGTCGACGACAACGGTGAGCCCGTCGAGCCGAGTGTCGAGGGCACTCGTCAGGTGGGCCAGGTATCGACTCGTCGCGTCGAAGGCGACGTCGACACGCCCGATGCCGGCACCGGTGGGACGTCGCGCGGGTCCCGCGGCGATCGCGGCCTCGATCCGGTCCTCCGCCTCGTCGTCGAGCTTGTGCCCGCCCGCCGCGAAGATCTTGATGCCGTTGTCGGGCATGGGGTTGTGCGACGCGGAGATCATCACGCCCAGCGCCGCCCCGTAGGCGCCGGTCAGGTACGCCACCGCCGGTGTGGGCAGGATGCCGACCAGGACGACGTCGACGCCGGCCGCGGTGAGTCCGGCCGTCACGGCTGCCTCGAGCATCTCGCCACTCGCCCGCGGATCACGACCGACCACTGCCACGGGCCGGGCCGACTCGGATCCCGGCGGTGCGAGCACCTCGGCCGCGGCCGCGGCCACCTTCAGTGCCAACTCCGCGGTCAACTCGGCATTCGCCAAGCCGCGCACGCCGTCCGTGCCGAACATACGACCCATAGAACCGATCCCTCGCATTCCGGTTGAGCAATCCGGGTGAGTATCCAGGTAAAGCACAAAAGCAGGCGTCCGGTAGCGAAGAACTCTACGAACGCCTGCTCTCGTGATCGAACAGGTGCCGGAGCCGACACGAATGCCGGCTCCGGCGACACATCAGCGCTTGGAGTACTGAGATGCCTTACGGGCCTTCTTCAGGCCGTACTTCTTGCGCTCGACGGCGCGAGCGTCACGCGTCAGGAAGCCGGCACGCTTGAGCGCGGGGCGATCCTCGGCGGTGACCTCGATCAGAGCGCGGGCGATGGCGAGACGCAGGGCGCCTGCCTGGCCCGAGGGGCCGCCACCGGTCAGGAGAGCGGTGATGTCGAACGACTCCGTGCGCTCGACCATGACCAGCGGAGCCTTGATCAGCTGCTGGTGCACCTTGTTCGGGAAGTAATCCTCGAGGGTGCGGCCGTTCAGCTTGAACTCACCGGTGCCGGGGGTCAGGCGGACGCGGACGACCGCCTCCTTACGGCGACCGACGGTCTGGACCGGACGATCGATGACGATCGGGGCCTGCGGAGCAGCCTCGTACGACTCGACGACCTCGGTCTCGGTGGTGTACTCCGAGACGTCGTCTGCCACGGCCTCGACAGCCTCGACGGCCTCGTTGAAGTCTTCGTTGCTCACTGGGCGACCTGCTTGATCTCGAACGGCACCGGCTGCTGCGCGGTGTGGGGGTGGGTCGGGCCTGCGTAGACCTTCAGCTTGCCCGCGATGGCGCGGCCCAGCTTGTTCTTCGGGAGCATGCCGGTGACGGCCTTCTCCACCAGGCGATCGGGGTTCTTCTCGAGAACCTCGCCGACCGAACGGGACTTGAGGCCACCCGGGTGTCCGGAGTGGTGGTACAGGAACTTGTCCGTACGCTTGTTGCCGCTGATGGCAACCTTGTCGGCATTGATGATGACGACGAAGTCGCCGCCGTCAACGTGCGGTGCAAAGGTGGGCTTGTGCTTGCCGCGGAGCAGGTTTGCTGCCTGCACGGCAAGGCGACCGAGCACCACGTCTGTGGCGTCGATGACGTGCCAGGTACGGGTCACGTCTCCGGCCTTCGGGGAATACGTAGGCACAGAACTTCCTCGTCTGTTCGTTTCTGCTGCTGGCCGAGTGTGCTGCGCTGATGGTTCTCGGCGGCCAGTTGAGACCCGAGAACCACCCCTCCCCGCGCTCGAAGGCACGGTAAGAGACGGCACACCGACGTAGAACGATACCGGCTGGGACCGACCAGGGTCAAAGTGCCGTTACTCGGCGAGGGCGTCGGCCAGCTTCTCGACCGCCCAGGTCACGTCCTCACGCGAGATGACGAGCGGCGGCGCGATCCGGATCGTGCCCTCGTGTGCGTCCTTCGCCAGCACCCTCCGGGCCAGCAGCCGCTCGCAGATCACCCGTGCCGACGGCTGCCCGGACGCCAGCTGGACGCCGGCCCACAGGCCACGGCCCCGGACCTCGGCGACGCAGTCCCCCGGCAGGTCCGCGAGCAGCGCGTGCAGATGTCGCCCGAGCTCACGGCTGCGCCGCTGGTAGTCACCGGTCTCGAGCAACCGCACGACACCGCTTCCCACGGCGCAGGCGAGCGCGTTCCCGCCGAACGTGCTGCCGTGCTGACCGGGGTGGATGACATCCATGACGTCGCGGTCGGCGACCACCGCGGACACCGGGACCAGTCCACCGCCGAGCGCCTTGCCGAGGATGTAAACGTCAGGGACAACCCCCTCGTGATCGCACGCGAACGTCTCCCCCGTCCGGCCCAGGCCGCTCTGGATCTCGTCGGCGAGCATCAGGATGCCGCGGGCGTCGCACAGCCGACGCACACCGGCCAGGTATCCGTCCGGCGGCACCAGCACGCCCGCCTCCCCCTGGATCGGCTCGACGAGTATGGCGACGGTGTTCTCGGTGATCGCATCCGCCACCGCATCGACACTGCCGTACTCGACGGACGGGAACCCCGGCGGGAACGGCCCGAAACCGTCCCTGGCATCCGGATCCGACGAGAACCCGACGACGCCGATCGTGCGGCCGTGGAAGTTCCCCGAACAGGTGATGATCTCGGCGCGATCGTGCGGCACGCCCTTGACGTCGTATCCCCACTTGCGGGCCAGTTTCAGTGCGGTCTCCACCGCCTCGGCGCCCGTGTTCATCGGCAGGACCGCATCCTTGCGGCACAGCCGCGCGACGTCGGCGCAGAACTGCGCGAACCGGTCGTGCTGGAACGCGCGACTGGTCAGGGTGAGCCGACCGATCTGTTCACGCGCGATCTCGACCAGTTCGGGGTGCGCATGCCCGAAGTTCAGCGCCGAGTATCCGGCCAGGACATCGAGGTAGTCGACTCCGTCGATGCCCCGGACCCACGCACCGGACCCGGACTCGATGACCACCGGGAGCGGGCTGTAGTTGTGAGCACTGTGCACGTCGGCGCGGGCGAGTTCGGCCCGCGTCGCGTCCGTCACCGGCACGAGCCCTCCATCGACACGATGTCCAGTCGTCATGGCGGTCCGCCTTCCGGTCCGGCGCTGTGCGCCACCGCATTCGGATCACGCCAGTATCCGCCGACCGGCGCGCGGCGGCAATCGTTCTCACCGGAACATGCGTGTGCCCCGACGGCTCTCCTTCCGTCGGGGCACACGCGTCAGACGTAGCGGACTACGCCCAGCTCTTGGCGGCGGCGTTGTTCACGTCCCGCATGTCCGAGTTGCCCTGGCCGACGACACGGCCGACGGCGTCGAGAACCTGGTTGAGCTCGAGCGCCGCGCCGTCCCACTTGGCCTGGTGCTCCTGGTACGCGTCGGATGAAGAGGCGTCCCAGTCCACAACCATCTGGGCGACGGCCTTCTTGAGATCCTCCAGCTTCCCGTTCATCTCACTCTGAAGGCCGTCGATCCGCTGCTGAAGCGCCTCGATCTCGCCGAACGAATAATGGATGGGGGTGCTCATGACTGCTCCTGTCGGTAAAGGTCTGCGAATTCAGGCGATCGAGATACTCAAGACATGTTCAGGCTGCTCGCGACGTTGTTGATCGCCGCGGTGTGATCCTGCTGCGTCGTATCGAACTGCACGCTGTTCGCCTTGATGTTCTCGCTGATCGACTGCAGCGCATCATTGAGCTTCTTGGAGCTGCCGTCCCACTGCTCCATGAGGTTCTGGAACGCGCCCGCAGCGCCGCCACCCCAGCTACCACGGATCCCGTCGACCTCGGCCCGAATGCGTCCGAGCAATCCGTCGAGGTCGCCCTTCATCTCGCCGACACGACGAGAGGTGGCCTCCATCGTCTCGGTTGTGGCCTTCAACTGATCCTGTCCGCCCACTTCGAACTCCTTCGGATGCGCTCGGCATCGTTGTCCCACTTCCGCGTCCGGCCACCGATCCCCCCAGGGACTCGTCGCAGCCAGTTCGCGCCTACATCTGGTTGGACGCATGCGTGCGCCGATTCGGTTCCATTCGTCCCGAAACTTTTTCCGTGACCCTCACTCTCGCGGGGCGCCTCTCAGGCCTACCCGACCGTGACACCGCCGACGGCCTGCTCGCACGCCCCGGCGGCCGCGTCCCAATCGCCGTCGAGGAACCGGCAGCCGACACTGACCTGGGCGTCGTTCTCGACGAGCACGTACCACCGCACCCCGGTTCGTTCGTCCGGCGACTCCAGGTACGAGATGACAGGGCGGCCGGCGAACTCGATCTCGGAGACGAACTGCGAGAACGGACTGTCCGGGCCGCGCTCGGCCATCCGTTGCTCGAGAGAGTGCGCCACTGCCACCAGATCGGACCCTGCCGCCAACTCGGTGGGCATCACGATGACACGGCGGTCAGCCTCGCCGTCGGGCACCAGATCGAGCCGCCCCGGCCGTCCCGCCCGCGCCCGCCACGAATCCGGCACCGCGACACTCACCCGACCGACCTCGAAGCGCTGCAGGGATTCCGCCGAGGCGGACGCCCCAGGCTCCCGCGCCTGCCAGAGCGCGGCCGCACCGGCACCGAGGCCCAGTACCAGCGCTACCGCTGCGGCGACGATGATGATGCGTCGTCCCCTCCAACCGTGCGGCCGGGGCCGCCCCGGCGACGGCGTCGAAGCCACCTGTTGCCACACCACGGCGTCCGGTGCGGGGCCGGGTGCAACGCTTCCTGGTTCGGTGACCGGAACCGACACCAGGACCGCGTCGGACACCACCGACACCTCTGATTCGATTCCTGTGCAGACTGTTTCGGCAACCGCCGCCTGTTCGTCCGCACCAATCACCAGGACCACATCGGGCGCGCGGTCCCCACCGATCGCGCGGACCGCGTGGCCGATCGCGCGGACCCGATCGGAGTCCTCGAGCAGATCGAGAATCCCGATGTCCGACAGCAGCTCGCAGGCAACGATCCTCGGTTCACCACGCTCGTCGCGCTCGACCAGCACGACCGTCGTCGACAACGGGCCGCACTCGACGACACTCCATCGTCGGACGGCGTCGGGACACGGCGCCGAGAACGCGAGGGGAAGCATCTGCACCTCGTGGGCGGACCGACGGGTCGCCGATTCCAGGACCGCACACCGGGTGGCTCCCCAGTGCGAGGGATGGAACACGGTGGCCGTCGCGACGAATCCCGTTCCGCCGAGCGCGGCTTCGAATGCTCGTCGAATAGCGGCGGCCGCCACGTCCACGGTCGCGACCGTGTGGCCACCCACCGACATGTAATCGTCGTCGATGCACTCGACGACGCCCTGAACCGAATCGTCGGGGACCCTGACGGCCCCGCGTGCGGATCCCACCCACACGGCGCCGTCCGTGAGGTGGACACGAACGACGGCACCCGGGCCGGTCACAACGGCGGAAGCCAGGCGACCTGCATCAGCGACGTCCCGCTGCGCGCAACGAAAGTGCCTCGGCCCTGGGGTTGCTCGCTCGGGCGTACGGTACCGAGGAGATTGCCCTCGTCACGGCTGCCACTCATCACCATGCCCGCCGGCACCAGGTCACGCATCCTCGCGATCACCGGTTCGTACAGCGCGCGCGACGCACCGCCGGACCGCCGAGCGATGATCAGGTGCAGGCCGAGGTCCTTCGCGTGTGCGAGGTAGTCGATGAGCGGCGTCAGCGGATTGCCGCTGGACGTCGCGACGAGATCGTAGTCGTCGACGACGACGTAGATCTCGGGCCCCGACCACCACGACCGTTCGCGGAGCTGCTGCTGCGTGGTATCGGGCCCAGGCATACGGCTCGCCAGGATCCCTGCCAGATCATTCATCATGGTCGTGAAAGTGGTTGCCGAAGCGGCATATCCGGCGAGGTGATCGCCCTCCACGACGCCGAGCATGGTGCGTCGGTAGTCGCCGATGATCAGCTTCGCCTGCTGCGGCGTGTTCGACTCCATCAGGCCCAGACAGATGCCGCGCAGCAACGTCGTCTTGCCGCACGCGCTGTCACCGAACATCAGGAAGTGCGGTTGATCGGCGAAGTCGAGGTACACGGGTGCGAGTTCCGCCTCGTCGATCCCGATCGGTACCGCCAGGCACGCCCCGCTGCGCGCGCTGCCCTCCGGCCATCGTCCGGCCGCGGCGGCGAGGAGATCCTCCCGGGACAGCCGGTCCGGCAGCATCCGCACCCGCGGCGCAGCGGGACCCGAGCCCGCACCGGGGCGCACGCCGAGCCGCGCGACCGCATTCGCGACGCCCGCGCCGAGATCGTCACTACGGGAGGCGCCGTCGAGTCTGGGCAGGGCGGTGAGCAGGTGCAGGCCGTCACGGGTGATACCTCGACCGGGTCGGCCTGCGGGCACCAGCATCGCCTTGGCGCGGCCGACGTCGGAGTCGGTCGGATCTCCCAGGCGCAGCTCGATTCTCGTGCCGAGCTGGTCCTTGAGGGCCGGGCGGATGTCGGCCCAGCGCGGGGTCGCGAGCACGACGTGGACGCCGAACGAGAGTCCCTGCCCGGCCAGTGCACTGATCTGCGCCTCGAGGGCCTCGAAGTCCTGGCGGATACTCGGCCATCCGTCGACGACGAGGAAGACGTCCCCGAACGGGTCCTGCGCGGCGCCCACTGCGGCCGCGCCGGTCTCGGCCGAGCCACGCAGTCGCCGGAATTCCGCCATCGACTCGATGCCGAGTTCCCGGAAACGGCGTTCGCGTTGACGCACGAGGGTCGCCATCTCCGCGACCGTGCGTCGGACCAGATCGACGTCGAGCCGGTTGGCGACGGATCCGACGTGCGGGAGCCCCGCCAGACCGGAGAGCGTGCCACCGCCGAAGTCCAGGCAGTAGAACTGCACCTGCTGCGGCGAGTGCGTCGCCGCCATCGACATGATCAGGGTCCGCAGCAGGGTCGACTTACCGGACTGCGGACCGCCGACCACCGCGACGTTGCCGGTCGCTCCGGACAGGTCGGCAACCAGCAGATCCCGCCGCTGGTCGAACGGCCGATCGATCACGCCGATCGGTGTGCGCAGCGAACTGACGTCGGGGACCGGGTCGGTCAGCGCGGACGGCGGCAGGATCCGGTCGAGGGTGGGCGCGATGTCCAGCGGCGGCAACCACACCTCGTGTGCGGACGGACCGCGGCCGCGAATGCGGTCGACGAGAACCTCGAGGACCGAACGTGGATCGGTCTCGCCCTCCCACACGGGTTCGGGCTCGATCGGAACGATCGGTTCGTCGACGACGGGCACGGCGACCGGTGCGGCGGTGAACACCCGCGGGCGCAGGTCCGCCGTGGACGCCACCGCGTGCGCCGATCGGCGCACGCGCTCGGACTCGTACGGACCCGACACGTAGGACGCGGCGAACCGAACGATCTCCGCCGAATCGCACTTGAGATACCCGGCGCCCGGCGAGGCCGGGAGGTGGTAGGCGTCGGGCACACCGAGGACTGTCCGGGACTCGTTGGCCGAGAACGTCTTCAGACCGATCCGGTACGACAGGTGGCTGTCGAGGCCGCGCAGCTTGCCCTCCTCGAGCCGCTGACTCGCCAACAGCAGGTGCATGTGCAGCGATCGGCCGAGCCGCCCGATCGCGACGAACAGGTCGGCGAACTCGGGCTGCTGACTGAGCAACTCGGAGAACTCGTCGACGACGATGAACAGGGCCGGCAGCGGCGCGAGGTCTGCGCCGGCGCTGCGGGCCTTCTCGTAGTCGGTGACGTTCGCGAAATTGCCCGCGGCCCGCAACACTTCCTGTCGCCGGTTCATCTCACCCGCGAGCGCATCCTTCATCCGATCGACCATCGCCAGTTCCTCGGCGAGGTTCGTGATGACCGCCGCGACGTGTGGGGCCTCGTCGAGCCCGAGGAACGTCGCGCCGCCCTTGAAGTCGACGAGGACCAGATTGAGCGCCTCTGGCGAGTGCGTCGCGAGCAACCCGAGAACCAGCGTCCGCAGGAACTCCGACTTGCCCGACCCTGTCGCGCCGATGCACAGGCCGTGCGGCCCCATGCCGGTCTCGGCGGCCTCCTTGAGGTCGAGTTCGACGGGGCTGCCGTCCACCCCGACGCCGATGGGCACCCGGAGCCGGTCCCGGCCTTGCCTGGGCACCCACGCGCGGGCGGGGTCGAACTGCCCGATGTCCCCGAGCCCGAGCAGATGGCTCCATCCCGCAGCGACCGGAGCGCCACCGTCGTCGCCGACGTCGGCCGCGGCCCGACTCGCGATCCGGTACGGCGCCAGCCGACGGGCCGCGGACAGTGCCTGCTGCGGGGTGAGCGTGTCCACCGCGGCAAACGTCTCGGTCCCCGCCCCGCCGCGGGCACCGAGGGAACCGTCTGCGGCCACCAACTGCAGTCCGCGGGTCGCGGTGAGCCGGGGACAGTAGCCGCTGAGGTCCAGCAGCGTCACCGAGTCGAGGCCTCCGTCGGTGACCGCACCGCTGTCGCCGTCGAGGATTCCCCCGTCGATCACGACGACGATCTGCGGCACCCCCGCGGTCGGCGGCGCACTCCGCGAGAATCGTCCGCGCATCGAGAACTGCGGGCCGAGGGCCGATTCCAGCTCGATCACCGATCCGTAGACCATGCGAGCGGAACCCACCCCGTCGAGCGAATCCGGATGCTGGGCGTGGGGCAGCCACTTCGCCCACTCCCATTCCGGGGCGGTGTCCGGGCCGCACACGATCGCGATCTGCAGGTGGTCGGGTCCGTGGAACGTGCACAGCTGGAGCAGCATCGCGCGGACCAGTCCTCGCGCGTCGTCCCGGTCGCCGTCGATCGAGATCGCCGCGAATCCGCGGAGCGAGACCGCTGTCGGCAGCTCCGGAACCACGGAGTGCGCGCGGACGAACCGGCGCAGCGACACCGCCGAAACCGGCTCGAGGTCCTCGACGGGACCGGTCTCCGGTGGGATCAACCGTGTCGCCAGTCGTTGACTCCCCCGCCCCACCCGCACGTGGCCGTAGTCGGGATCGGTGATCCGGCGCTCCCACATCCGGCCGGTTCCCGAGAGCGTCCACAACGCCTGCGGGTCGGGATGGCTCCATTCGAGGGCCTTGCGCTGTTGCCGCCCGGTATCGAGGGCGTCGCGTCGAAGCTGATCGAGATACCGCAGGTAGTCCTTGCGCTCCTCGTTGGCCTCGGCCGCCTTCGCTCCCCCGCCGCGCCCGGATCCCGCGAGCATGCCGAGCATCGACACCATCATCATCACGGGGAACAGGAGCGACATCGGATTCGCCGACATCCCGGACGTGAACATCAATGCCACCATGCCCACCATGGCGGCGACCATCACGAGCGGGAGCAGCTTCGTCACCAGGTTGCCGGGGGTGATCCGGGGGATCTCGGGCGGAGTCTGCAGGCTCACCTCGCCACCCGGCGTACGCGGCGCCTCACGACGTGCCTTCCGCACGAAATGCGCGGTGCCCATGCTTCCACCCCCAGTGAAATGCCAGTCCTCGCGCGGTCGGCCGATTCGACCGGACCGAGTCACCCCCCACGGGCTCCGGACTCGCGATCTGTGAAGCTACAGTACGGCGCCGACAACGCGTGGTAGAGGCCCGACGTCGAGTAGCGGTACAGTGCCGATGTTTCGAAACGAGCGGTTCGGGTGGGGATCCGGACCGCGGAATCCGGGGGGGGGATGAGCGTGACAGTTCTGCATGCCGGGCACTCGGCCGGTGCAGCTACCGGTTCACGGCCGCGGGGAGCGGCCGACCTGTGTCGACTGACGATTCTGGCGCCGCACACACAGATCGATCTCGCCCTCCCGAACACGGTTCCCGTCGAACTGCTGATCCCGGGCATCGCCGACCTCGTCGATCGCCACAGTGCCGCAAACGACTTCGATGTCGCCGGCGAACGCACGGAACCGGCGCGGTGGACCCTCGCGCGGCTGGGGCAGCCACCGCTCTCGCCGGCGCTGAGCCTGCGCGAGCACGGGGTGCTCGACGGCGAACTCCTCGTGTTCGACAGCATCGAGGCCGGGTCTCCCCCACCGCTGTTCGACGACATCATGTACAACGTGGCGGTCGCCGACACCGGCCACACCCGCGCCTGGACTCCGCGGATCGCACGCCTGACCGGGTCCGCCCTCGCGATCGCCGCGACGGTCGCCGGGTCGTTCGCGCTGCTGCAGACCGACGGCGCCACCGAATCCCTCGTGGGCGCGGTGTGTGCACTGGTGACGATGGTCCTGTTCGTGGTCGCCGGGGCGGTCGTGAGCAGGGTCTACGGTGACACGGCCGCGGCCCTGACGCTGAGCACCGCCGCGCTGCCGACGGCATTCGCGGCCGGTGCGCTGCTCGTTCCCGGCGACCGCGGTGCGCCCCATGTTCTCCTGGGGCTGGTCATGGTCGGTGCCACCGCGGTACTCGCTCTGCGCACCGCGGGGGTCGGGTACGGCGTGTTCACCGCGGCCGCGACGGTCTCGCTGATCGGGTCCGGCACCGCGCTGGTGGCGACGCTGACCGACCAGTCGCCGCGCGCGGTCGGATCGATGCTCGTCGGCGCCGCACTGATCGGTCTCGTGTTCGCGGCGCGGGTGGCGATGCTGCTCGCCAAGCTCCCACTGCCGCCGGTGCCCGCCCCCGGTACGTCGGTCGACCCGGCGGAGGACGACCCCGACGATGCCCGCAAGGTCCCGTCGTTCGAGTCCGTCGCCACCCGAGCGGACCGCGCGCGGCGTTACCTCACCGGGTTGGTCTGCGCGATGACCCTGCTCACGGCGTCCGGTGCACTGCTGGCCTCCGTGCCGACGTCGGCGTCCGGGATCTACTGGCCGGGGACCGGACTGGCCCTGGCCGCGGCGACCGTGCTGATGTTCCGCGGACGGACCTACACCTCCGCGGAGCAGGCGGTGCCGTTGGTCGGCGGCGGCGGCGCGATCGTCGTCCTGCTGTGTGCCGGCACGGCGTTCGCCGTCCCCGCCGCGGCGCTGGGACTGTTCGCCGTCTCGGTGCTGGTCGTCACCGCGGCCCTCGCCTTGGGAATCGTCGCGCCACAACGGAACTTCTCGCCCGTCCAACGGCGCGTCGCCGAGTTGGTCGACTACGCCGTGATCGCCACTGTTGTCCCACTGGTCTGCTGGGTGTCCGGGCTCTTCGCCGCCGTCCGGGGACTGTGAGCCCGGCCGTGAACCGGGGCCCACGACGTCGGTGGTCGGGCGCCTCCGCGGTGACCGCGATGGTTGCCCTGACGGCGACGATCGGCACGGGTGTGGGCGGGGCCGCCGTCCCGGCTCCGATCGATCCCGGCAAGCTGCCGGCGCGTACGCGACCGGCACCGTTGGCACCGACCGAGCAACGCAACGCGTGCGCGACGGCACTGCCGATGAAGGAGAGCCCCGAGGTACCGCTGCCGCAGCGCACCATGGACTTCGCGTCGGTGTGGCCGCTGACCCGCGGCGCCGGCCAGGTGATCGCGGTCATCGACACCGGAGTGTCACGACACCCCCGGCTGCCACAGCTGACGGCGGGCGGCGACTACGTCTCGAACGGCGACGGGACCGGCGACTGCGATGCCCACGGCACCATCGTGGCCGGGCTGATCGCGGCCGCGCCCGTTCCCGGCTCCGGTTTCGCCGGAGGCGCACCCGACGCGCGGATCGTCACCATCCGCCAGTCCAGCGCCAACTTCTCTGAGGTCCGCCGCAACGAGGACCCGAACGACGTGCAGAACTCGAGTGGCTACGGCAACACCCAGACCATGGCGATGGCCGTGCGTGAGGCCGCGGACGCGGGCGCGACCGTCATCAACATCTCGGAAGTGGCGTGCCGTTCGGCGGCGGACGGCATCGGCGATCAATCCCTCGGCGCCGCGGTCCAGTACGCGGCGACCGTGAAGAACGCGGTCGTCGTCGCGGCCGCCGGAAACTACCAATCCGGCGGGTGCACCGCCCAGAACCCGCCGGCCGACCCCCTCGATCCGAACGCCGATCCGTGGGATTCGGTATCCACCATCGCGACCCCGGCGTGGTACGACGACTATGTGCTGACCGTCGGATCGGCGGATCCGGACGGGTCGGCATCGAGCTTCAGCCTCGGCGGGCCCTGGGTGGACGTTGCGGCCCCCGGTACCGGCATCGTCTCGCTCAGCCCGGACGGGCGCGGTCAGACCAGCGCATGGTTGACCTCACAGGGACAGCAGAGTCCCTTCGCCGGAACGAGTTTCGCCGCACCACTGGTCTCGGCCACCGTCGCCCTCGTCCGGGCCCGCTTCCCGCAGCTCACCGCACAGCAGGTGATCGAGCGGATCGAGGCCACCGCGCACGCACCGGCCGAGGGGTGGAATCCCTTCGTCGGGCACGGCGTCGTCGACCCGGCCGCCGCCGTCAGTGCCGATCTTCCGCTCGACGGCGGCGCGGCCGGCGGACCCGTCTCGGTCCCGGTGGCGGCCCCGCAACCGGTCGAGGAGGACACGCGGCCGCGCACGGTGGCGCTGGCCGCGACCGGTGGGATCGTCGCGGTGGCGATGCTCGGCGTACTCGCCTCGTTTCCACTGCGCCGGCGGCGCAAGTAGATTCCGGCGCCGGCGGCGCAAGTAGATTCCTGCGCCGGCGGCGCAAGTAACCGCAAGTAACTGCGGCGCCGGTCAGTTCCCCGCCGCGACCGGTGCAGGGTTGCTGTCGGGTGCGATGCCGTCGTGGGCGACGAGGGCTTCCTCGCGGCCGAGTGTCGGTCCGGGGGCGAGGAGTTCGACGATCCGCCACGGCGCCGGGGCGCCCGGGGTGTCGAAGCCGAGTGCCTTGGCCGCGTCGGCGTTCTTCACGCCGTACCGGACGCCGGTGTCCGCCACGAAGAACATGCCGCCCTTGCGGGAGCTGCCGGATTCGAGGCCGGTCGTCTGCACGAATCCGCTACTGCCGGGGCTCACGTACACCTCGTCGGCGTTGTCACCGGGCCCGTCCGCCTGTGCCAATCGGACGGTCCGCGCCTGGTCCGGGATCGGCAGGGCGCGGCCGGCCGAGACCGTGAGCACCGCGTCGACCCGGCCGGACTCGTCACCCGCGGCGGCGCCCTGGGGAGTCCAGGTGAGGCAGCTGACCGGGTCGTCGGCCGCCTCCACGAGCCGCGGCGGGACGCTCGGGAAGGTCGAGACGTCGAGGCCGTGCACGGTGGGTACGTCGGCGAGGGCATCGGGCGTGACCGCGGCCATCTCCGACTGTCCCTGCGAGTCGGAGAACTGGATGAGGAACGCGGTCGCGGCGCTGATCTCCTGCACACCGTCGCGCAACACCACGTAATAGTGGGCGTCGTCGCCGCGCATGACTTTGACGACGGAACCTATTGTCCGTCCGGCCATTCCGAATGACGGGGTGTTCCCAGCGTCCTCGATGTGGGGCGGCGTGATCGGCAGCGCCTCGGGGATCGCGTTGAGCATGCCCCGGCTGACCGGGCGTGGCCGCGCACCTTCGAGTCCCAGGGCCCGGGCCACCGCCTGGTCGTTCAGGTCGATCGGAGCGCGGCGGCCGTCGTACACCAGGAACGTCTCGTCGGAGTGGGATACCAGCAGCGCCTCGTCCGTGTCGAGTCGACCCGCGCGCTCACTCCATGTCGGTTCGCCGACAGCCACCGTGGTTGTGACGGAACGGCTTCCGCCCGGCGCCACCGTGTCGCACACCGTCCAGGACTGTCCGTCGGCACCGCCGCCGTCGGGTAGCGCGGACGGTGCCCCGGGAATCCCGACGAGGGCACCACGAGGGCGCGTGTCGATCTCGGATTCCTTGATCATCACCGGGCGGGCCGACTCGCCGATCACGAGCCGCGCCGACGCCAGATTCAACACGGGGTGCAGCGTGCCGTTCATGACGACAAACATTGCACCCGAACTCTTTCCGACGACGATCGAGGCGTCGCCGATCTTGTCCTGCGGCCGGATCAGCGCGAGAGCCGCGCACGCCGCAAGGCCGAGGCACGCCACGACCACACCGACCGCGAGCGCCCGCGACTGCGAGCGCATCGGGTCGTGCAGCATGCGCACGTCCCGCCGGACGAGCGCATGTTCCATGCGACGAACCAGGAATCGATACCCGCTGACCTGCCATCGCGTAGTCGGCTGTGCTGCCATGTTCCCTCCCCCATGAGGCGCACGCTACGGACCCACACAGTACAGTTCGCGTGAAAACACATTTCGGCGGTCGACTACTCGGTCCGTCTGGTTCAGGTATCGGGGAGGATCCGTGGACCAATTCCGTGCCCGACGCCGTCGGCACACGCCCGCCGTACTGGTGGCGACCGTGATCGTCGCACAGGTTCTCGCGGCCGTCGCGTGCCTGCTCGCGCTGCTCGCCGGGCTGCCGCTGTGGGCCGCGGTCGTCACAGCCGTCGTCGCCGGCGCCGTGATGTTCGTGCGGGTCGGTGGCCGCATGACGTTGTCCTGGGCCGAGGCGGCGTGGCTCTTCGTGCGCAACCGGCGGCCCGCCGCGGGGCACTCCGCGGACTTCCGTTCGCCCGGCGAGTCCGTGGGGTTGCACTGGGTCGACGGCCAGGTCCAGGCGGTCGTGGAACTGCTCCCACCGCAGCGGGGCTGGACCCGGATCACGCGCGAGACGTTCGATTCGGGCGAGCACGTTCCGGTTTCGGCCCTCGCCGACTGCCTCGAGCAGCACGACGTCAGCCTGAGCGGAATCGACATCGTCAGCCACGGCAGTCGCGCGGTCTCCGGCACTCCGGCTGCCGACGTGTACGACAGCCTCGTCGGACCACTGCCCGCCGCCGCGCAGCGCAGCGTGTGGATCGTCCTGCGCTTCGATGCGGCCGACCACGTGGAATCGATCGCCCGCAGGGGCGGCGGCGAGGAGGGTGCGTCGCGCACCGTGGCCGTCGCGGCACGTCGGGTGGTCCGGGCGCTCGCCGACGCCGGGTGCCGCTCACGCATCCTGACGGCGTCCGAGATCGAGTCGGCTGCGGCACGCATCTGCCGCGGTGTCCATCCGGTCGCGATGGACCAGGACTGGTCCCACGTGCCGTTGCCGGGGGTGTTCAACGTCGGCAACGCAGTCGATCCCGGACATCTCTCACGGGAGGTGCTCACCGCCGTGTGGGCGGCGCCGAGTCTCGGGACCACCGTGGCAGTTCGCCTGCGCCCGTCGGACCGACCGGGATCCGTGCGGGCCGGCGCAGCCTTCCGGCGAACGGTACGGACCGCACCGGAACGTCTCGGCATTCCCGGCACGATCTCGATGCAGGGTCGCCACCGCGACGCCCTGTTGTCGCACCTGCCCACGTCCTCGCCCGAACTCGACGGCCTGACGCCGATGTCCGAGTTCGACCGGGCGGATCTCGACGCACTCGCACTGCCCGTCGCGGGCTGCGGCCAGCTCGTGGGCTCCGACGCACACGGGCACGCGGTGACGGCCCGAGTCACCGGACGCGGCGTCGGCGACGTGTACATCGCCGGCGAGCTGTATCTGGCTCAGCAAATGGTCTTCCGGGCGGTCGCGACCGGCGCCCGCGTCCTGGTCCACACCGATCGCCCACACGCGTGGGCGACGCTGATCGGTACCGTCGCAACCCCGACCCGACTACGCGCGGCGGCCGAATCCTCGTGGTCCGATACGGGATTCGACACGATCGTCGTGGACGGCGTCCCGGCCCCGCCTACGCGGGCCGGCGTCACGACCATCCATCTCCACAGCCATCCGCAGCAGTGGCCGTCGACGGCCCCGCACCTGACGATCGTGCAGCCGGGAGCGGCCGGCGATCGGGTGGTGCTGACCACCGGCGACCGCCACGTCGAACTGGCGTTGGTAACGATCTCGTCCGAGACCGCATTCATCGGGCGCGGACGCACCCCCGCGGGACTGGCCGCCGCCCGTTGAACGTCAGCCCGGATACGGTCTCCGCTCGCGCTGTGACCGGAGAGCGTCGGCCCACCACTCCAGCTGCGTGAGCATCCGCTCGGCGGCATCGTTCGCGGCGCCGTCGTCCGGGTCGAAATGTTTGCGGGCCTGGTGAAAACTGACGGCCTCCCGGATCGACACCATGTGCACTTCGGCCACGACCTGACGAAGTTGCTCCACTGCGCGCAGCCCGCCCGACATTCCGCCGTACGCGACGAACCCGATCGGTTTGGCCCGCCACTCGTACTTGACGGTGTCCAGCGCGGTCTTGAGCGCCGCCGGGTATCCGTGGTTGTACTCGCTCGTCACCACCACGAACGCATCGGCGTTCCCGATACGTTCGGTGAACCGCTCGACGTCGGACGTGTGCGAAAGATCCTGGGGCAGAGCCGCATCTGCGAGATCGAGGACGGAGGTGTCGAAGGCGTCGCGCACACGGGCCCGCTCGACGAACCAGTCCACGACCACCGGCGCGAACCGCCCGGCGCGGACACTGCCCACGATCACTTCCAGTCGCAGCGGCCGGATCGGTTCGGTCATCGGCACACTCCCTTCCCGGTCCGATCCTAGAGCGCGCGGTCAGAGTCCGCGGGTCAGCAGGATCGCCAGCTCCTGGTAAGCCTGGGCGTCGTCGAGGCCGGTCGAGGCCGCCACCTGACGCTGCTGGATCCGCACCATCGCGGCCGCCGCGATGTCGCCGACGAACGCCGCGTGCGCGTCGCGAAGTTCAGCGGCGGCGACGCCCTCGGTGATGAGTTCCTGCACCCGACGCGCCGCGAACCGCGTGTTGCGCTCGTACACCTCGCGCGCCGCCGAGTCACCCGCGAGATCCTCCATGAACCGCGCCGACGCCGGCCGCAGCTGTTCCCCCACCGCCTCCAGGTACATCCGGATCCGTTCGCGGGCACCGACTGCACCGGCGAGACTCGCCTCGACCCGGTCTGTAGCGCCTCGGAAGAAGTGCACCGTAGCCGCCCGCACCAGCTGTTCCTTGCTGTCGGCAAGCCGATACAACGTGGACTTGGAGCAGTGCAGGCGTGCCGCGAGATCGTCGAGCGTGAGGTGCGCGAAGCCCTCCACGAGGATGAGATCCACGAGCGCGTCGAACAGCGCGAGGCGTCGCGCCGTCATCTTCACCGGGGTTGCCATACGCGAAACAGTACTGCAGTATCGATCTCAGTACTACTTTCCGCTCTCGGTCCACCATGAGGAGACCACCGTGCCCGTCGAACGCCTGCTGCCCACCCAGGAAGCCCACGACCTGATCGACCTCACCCGCGAGGTCGCCGACAAGGTGCTGGCGCCGATCGTCGACGAACACGAGAAGAACGAGACGTTCCCCGACGGCGTCTTCCCCGCCCTCGGCCGTGCCGGACTGCTGAGCCTGCCGTACCCCGAGGAGTTCGGCGGCGGCGACCAACCCTACGAGGTGTACCTGCAGGTCCTCGAGGAGATCGCGGCCCGATGGGCGGCCGTGGCCGTCGCGACCAGCGTGCACAGCCTGTCGTGCTTCGCGCTCGCCACCCACGGCACCGACGACCAGAAGGCGAAGTGGCTGCCCGACATGCTCGGCGGCGAGACCATCGGCGCCTACAGCCTCTCCGAACCCCAGGCCGGCTCCGACGCCGCGGCGCTGACGTGCCGGGCAACCGAAGTGGACGGCGGATTCCGGATCAACGGCAGCAAGGCGTGGATCACCAACGGCGGTCGGGCGGACTTCTACACCCTGTTCGCCCGCACGAGCGACGAAGGCGCCCGCGGCATCTCGTGCTTCCTCGTTCCGAAGGGCACCGAGGGACTGAGCTTCGGCAAGCCGGAGGAGAAGATGGGCCTGCGCGCGGTCCCCACCACCGCCGCACACTACGACGACGCCTTCGTCCCCGGCGAGCGACTGATCGGCAAGACCGGACAGGGCCTGCCCATCGCGTTCAGCGCGCTGGACTCGGGCCGCCTCGGCATCGCTGCGGTGGCGGTCGGACTCGCGCAGGGCGCCCTCGACGACGCCGTCGCATACGCCAAGGAGCGCAAGGCTTTCGGCAAGCGAATCATCGACCACCAGGGTCTGGGCTTCGTGCTCGCCGACATGGCGGCCGCCGTCGACTCGGCCCGCGCCACCTACATCGACGCCGCCCGCCGCCGCGACGCCGGTCTGCCCTACTCCCGGAATGCCTCCGTCGCGAAGCTCGTCGCGACCGATGCGGCCATGAAGGTCACAACCGACGCGGTCCAGGTGTTCGGCGGCTACGGCTACACCCAGGACTTCCCCGTCGAGCGGTACATGCGCGAAGCGAAGATCACGCAGATCTTCGAGGGCACCAACCAGATTCAGCGACTGGTCATCGCCCGCCAGCTCGCGGGCTGACGCTCAGCCGCCGCAACATCCGAGGCTGCCCGGATCGATCGCACTGCGCGTCTCCCGGGTGGCCTCGTTGCGTGCGGCGAGATCCTCGTCGGCGGGATAGTCGACCCGGACCAGCGAAAGTCCGTGTGCCGGAGCGACGGCCACTGCGCTGGCACGTTCACGCTCGGAGAGCAGACCCGCCATCCAGTCGACCGTGCGACGGCCCTCGCCGACTGCCAGCGCGGCGCCGACCAGACTGCGCACCATCGACCAGCAGAAAGCGTCGGCGGTGACGAACGCCGTCAACTCGTGACCCGATTGCTCCCAATCGAAGCGCTGGAGTTCGCGCACCGTTGTCGCGCCCTCCCGCCGCTTGCAGAACGCGGCGAAGTCGTGCAGCCCGAGCAGCCGCGACGACGCCGCCCGCATCGCGTCGACGTCCACATTCTTCGGCCACGCGACCGTATCGCGGGCCCGCAACGGATCGACGCCGTACGGTGCCGTCGTGAGGCGGTACTCGTAGTGTCGGCGGATCGCGGAGAACCGCGCATCGAAGTGCTCTGGCGCAAAGGAGACGTTCTTGACCCGCACGTCGCGCGGGAGGAAACGGGCCAGGCGCCGGACCAGTCGCGACGGATCGTCCGGAATCATGTCGGCCGGCACGTCGACGTGCGCGACCTGGCCGCTCGCGTGCACGCCGGCGTCGGTGCGACCGGCGACCGTGAGCAGAACAGGGGTGCGCACGATCGCACTGAGCTTCTCCTCGATCTCGCCACACACCGTGCGGCGGCCGGGCTGACGCGCCCACCCGGAGAAGTCGGTGCCGTCGTACGAGATGTCGAGCCGCAATCGAACGAACCCGCCGTCCCCAGAGGGAACGACGGGTTCGTTCGATTCAGCATGTGCCGAAACCAAGTGGACTAGTCCTTCTTGGCCTCGTCGGCGTCGGCTGCGGTCGCGGTCTCGTCTTCGACGGCCTCGATCACTGCGTCTGCGTTCTCGACCTCTGCCTCGGTGGCGTCGGCCTCGACGGCCTCCACCACGTTCTCCTCGGCGGGGGCCTGCGAAGCCGCAACGCGACGAGCGCGGTCGGCCTCGGAGGTGACCGTCTTCTCCTGGACGAGCTCGATGATTGCCATCGGAGCGTTGTCGCCCTTACGGGGAATGGTCTTGATGATGCGGGTGTATCCGCCATTGCGGTCGGCGTAGAACGGACCGATCTCCGCGAACAGGGTGTGCACGACATCCTTGTTGCGGATCACCTTGAGAACCTCACGACGGTGCGCCAGGGTTCCAGCCTTGGCATGCGTCACGAGCTTCTCGGCGTACGGACGCAGGGCCTTGGCCTTGGCCTCCGTGGTGGTGATTCGGCCGTGCTCGAAAAGAGCAGTCGCCAGGTTGGCGAAGATCGCCTTCTGGTGCGACGCCGACCCGCCGAAGCGGGCACCCTTCTTGGGCTTGGGCATTGGAGCTCCTCTAGGGCTCGCCCAGCACATTTGCCCATGTGCCGGGGGCTACGGGTTAAAGCTGTTCGGTCTCGGCGTAGTCCTGCTCGGTCCCGTCAGCGTCGCTGAAGGAACCGGCATCCGTGTCGCTCCACGTCCCGGTGGCGGCGTCGTAGCCGGCAACGGTGGTGGGGTCGAAGGACGCAGGGCTGTCCTTGAGGGCGAGGCCGAGCGAATGGAGCTTGACCTTCACCTCGTCGATGGACTTCTGTCCGAAATTGCGGATGTCCAGCAGATCGGACTCGGTACGACCAACCAGCTCGCCGACGGTGTGAACACCCTCGCGCTTGAGGCAGTTGTAGGAACGGACCGTGAGGTCCAGATCCTCGATGGGGAGTCCGAAGGAAGCGATGTGATCGGCCTCGGCGGGCGAGGGTCCGATCTCGATGCCTTCTGCTTCGACGTTCAGCTCACGGGCCAGGCCGAAGAGCTCAACCAGGGTCTTGCCCGCCGAAGCGAGCGCATCCCGAGCGGTGATGGAATTCTTGGTCTCGACGTCGAGAATCAACCGATCGAAGTCGGTGCGCTGCTCGACGCGAGTGGCCTCCACCTTGTAGGTGACCTTGAGCACCGGCGAGTAGATCGAGTCGACCGGGATACGGCCGATCTCGGCGCCGGACGCCTTGTTCTGGACGGCGGGGACGTAGCCGCGACCGCGCTCGACAACGAGCTCGATCTCCAGCTTGCCCTTGTCGTTCAGGGTGGCGATGTGCAGATCCGGGTTGTTGACCGTGACACCTGCCGGCGGAACGATGTCGCCTGCAGTCACGGCACCGGGGCCCTGCTTGCGGACGTACATGGTGACCGGCTCGTCCTCTTCGGAGCTCACGACCAGGCCCTTGAGGTTCAGGATGATGTCGGTGACATCTTCCTTCACACCCGGGACGGTGGTGAACTCGTGCAGGACGCCGTCGATACGGATGCTGGTGACAGCAGCGCCGGGGATCGACGACAGCAGGGTGCGGCGCAGCGAATTGCCGAGGGTGTACCCGAAGCCTGGCTCGAGGGGCTCGATGACGAACTTCGAGCGGTTTTCAGCGATGACCTCTTCGGTCAGCGTGGGTCGCTGAGAAATGAGCATTGGATTTCCTCCTGTACGGGCGTCCGCTATATGACGCCCACGATGGGAAAGGCTTGGGGCCTGTGAGTGGCCGGCGAACCGGCCACTCACAGGCATTACGCCTTACTTCGAGTAGTACTCGACGATCAGCTGTTCCTGCAGCGGAACCTCGATCTGCGCACGCTCGGGGAGCTGGTGCACCAGGATGCGAAGACGTCCACCGACCACCTGCAGCCAACCCGGGATCGGGCGGTCGCCCTGGGTCTCGCGGGCGATCTGGAAGGGCAGCGTCGCCAGCGACTTCTCGCGGACATCGATGATGTCGTACTGCGAGACGCGGTAGCTGGGGATGTCGACCTTCTTGTTGTTCACGAGAAGGTGACCGTGCGTGACCAGCTGACGCGCCTGGCGGCGGGTGCGAGCGAGGCCTGCGCGGTACACGACGTTGTCGAGACGCGACTCCAGGATCTGGAGCAGGTTCTCACCGGTCTTACCGGGGCGGTTGACCGCCTCCTGGTAGTAGCGACGGAACTGCTTCTCCATGACGCCGTAGGTGAAGCGAGCCTTCTGCTTCTCCTGCAGCTGGAGCAGGTACTCGCTCTCCTTGATCCGCGCGCGGCCGTGCTGTCCCGGCGGGTACGGGCGCCGCTCGAACGCCTGGTCGCCTCCGACGAGGTCGACGCGCAGACGACGCGACTTGCGGGTGATGGGTCCGGTATAACGTGCCATGTTCTTTTACCTATCCTTCCCGCTACTTAAACCCGACGCCGCTTGGGCGGACGGCAGCCGTTGTGCGGCTGGGGGGTGACATCGGAGATGGTGCCGACCTCGAGGCCTGCAGCCTGCAGCGAGCGGATCGCGGTCTCGCGGCCCGAACCCGGACCCTTGACGAAGACGTCGACCTTCTTCACGCCGTGCTCCTGCGCCTTGCGGGCAGCGTTCTCAGCAGCGAGCTGAGCAGCGAACGGCGTCGACTTACGCGAGCCCTTGAAGCCCACGTGGCCCGACGACGCCCAGGAGATGACGTTGCCGGCCGGGTCGGTGATCGACACGATCGTGTTGTTGAAGGTGCTCTTGATGTGAGCGGCACCGTGCGGGACGTTCTTCTTGTCCCTGCGACGCGCCTTCTGGGTCTTCTTCGGACCGGTGCTACGTGACTTAGGAGGCATTACTTCTTCTTCCCTGCGACGGTGCGCTTCGGACCCTTACGGGTGCGCGCGTTGGTCTTGGTGCGCTGACCACGCACGGGCAGACCACGACGGTGGCGCAGGCCCTGGTAGCAGCCGATCTCGATCTTGCGACGGATGTCGGCCTGCACCTCGCGGCGCAGGTCGCCCTCAACCTTCACCGACTCCTCGATGTACTCGCGGAGCTTGGCGAGGTCCTCGTCGGTCAGGTCCTTGCTGCGCAGGTCCGGGTTGACACCCGTGGCAGACAGGATCTCCTTGGAGGTGGTACGGCCGATGCCGTAGATGTAGGTCAGTGCGATCTCCATGCGCTTTTCGCGAGGAAGATCGACACCTGCGAGACGTGCCATGTGGCATTCCTATCGGTGTGCGGAGGTCTGCTCCCAGTCCGTCCCCTGCGTAAGACTCTGCGTTCGAATCGCAGTGGGGCCCCGGCCTCCGTGCCGGGGGTAGACCGTTACCTGCCTTCGGGATATCTCCCTGGGCCCGGGTAGCGGTTGGTGCTGAGAGGTCTTCTTTGCGCTTGTTGCCAAGCAGATCTCGAAGAAGCCGTGAACTGCTGGGATTAACCCTGACGCTGCTTGTGACGCAGGTTCTCGCAGATCACCATGACGCGCCCATTACGGCGAATCACCTTGCACTTCTCGCAGATCTTCTTGACGCTAGGCTGAACCTTCACGTTGCGTCTGATCTCCTGTTGTCTGTCCGCCGGACGGCGGACACAGTTTTCCCCGGCCGGTGTGGCCGGGGAAGCTTTTACTTGTAGCGGTAAACGATGCGTCCACGCGACAGGTCGTAGGGCGACAGCTCCACGACCACGCGGTCCTCGGGAAGGATGCGAATGTAGTGCTGCCGCATCTTGCCGCTGATGTGTGCGAGGACCTTGTGGCCGTTTTCCAGCTCAATGCGGAACATCGCATTGGGCAGCGGCTCGACAACTCGTCCCTCGACCTCGATGGCCCCGTCCTTCTTAGCCATATCCTCCGCGATCCGTTGAGTGGCGTTTGGATGCATCGGCTACCGTCACCGGTATCCGCTACAGGGCGGCCCTGCAGGCGTTATCGGTCGAGAACGACTCCCCGGCACGAGGCCGGACAGGCAGACAACCGATACGCAGGGCGCACCGTTGATCCATCTTACCGACATTTCCCAACCAGGCCAAATGCGGCCTCGAGTCGGTACGACCGGCCGCCACCCGGAAGCGCCACGAAGCCTCGCCGAAGCCTCGCCGAAGCCTCCGAGAAACCTCCGAGAAACCTCCGAGAAGGGATACGCACCTCACATGCGCGCACTCGTCCAACGCGTCACTTCGGCAGCCGTCGAGGTCGACGGCGAGGAGGTCGGCCGGATCGAGCCGGGAGACGGAGGGCAGGGACTGCTCGTCCTTCTCGGCGTCGGACACGACGACGACCCCACCGCAGCATCGAACCTCGCGCGACGAGTGTGGCGACTGCGCATCCTCGACGACGAGAAGTCCGCGTCCGATGTCGACGCGCCGATCCTCGTCGTCAGCCAGTTCACACTCATGGCCGACACCCGCCGCAGCCGCCGACCGTCGTGGTCCCCCGCCGCGCCCCGCGCCGTGGCCGAACCACTCGTCGACGCCTTCGCCGAAGCGCTCCGGGAACTGGGTGCCACCGTCGAGGCCGGCCGGTTCGGCGCAGACATGCGGGTCAGCCTCGTCAACGACGGACCGGTCACCGTCCTGCTCGACGGCTGACGCGCGGCCCGTCCGAGGAAACGCAGAAACGCCGAACGGGCAGTGGGTGACCCACTGCCCGTTCGGCGTCTTCGAGATCTTCAGTTGTCCCTGGGACGCAGGGTGAGGATCCGCGGACCGTCCTCGGTCACCGCGACGGTGTGCTCCCAGTGGGCGGCACGGCTTCCGTCGGTGGTCACCACGGTCCAGTCGTCGCCCAACACCTCGGTCTCGTACGTACCGAGCGTGAGCATCGGCTCGATCGCGAGGACCGACCCGACAACCAGGTGCGGGCCCTTACCGGGGGCACCCTCGTTCGGCAGGAACGGATCCATGTGCATCTCACGGCCGATCGCGTGACCGCCGTAGCCGTCGACGATTCCGTAGGACCTGCCGTGCAGTTTCTCCGCTGCATGCGTGCCCAACTCGATGGCGTGCGAGACGTCGGTGAGCCGGTTGCCGTCGATCATGGCGGCGATACCGGCCTCCATCGAGAGCCGGGTCGCCTCGCTCAGCTGGGCGTCCGCTTCGCTGAGAGTGCCGACGCCGAACGTCCACGCGGAGTCGCCGTGCCAACCGTCGAGAATCGCCCCGCAGTCGATCGACACCAGATCGCCCTCGACCAGGATGTCGTCGGCGGACGGGATACCGTGCACGACCCGATCGTTGACCGACGAGCAGATGGATCCGGTGAACCCGTGGTATCCGAGGAACGACGGCACCGCGCCGGCGTCCCGGATGACGGATTCGGCGACGCGGTCGAGCTCGAGCGTGCTGACACCCGGCCTGGCCGCGTCCCGCACCGCCACGAGGGCGGCCCCGACGATCGCGCCCGCAGCCGCCATGGCGTCGAGCTCACCCGCCGTGCGGAACGGAACGACCTTGCGCTTGCGGCCGAATGCCATTACTTCCCCAGCGCGGCCAGGGCGCGGGCGTTGACCTCTTCGACAGCGCCGACAGCGTCGACGGTGACGATATGGCCGGCGTAGTAGTCGAGCAGGGGTGCGGTCTCCTCGCGGTAGACCCGCATGCGGTTACGGATGACGTCCTCGGTGTCGTCGGCGCGACCACGGGCGAGCATCCGCTCGACCA
This sequence comes from Rhodococcus sp. AG1013, assembly GCF_003350365.1. NCBI lineage: Bacteria > Bacillati > Actinomycetota > Actinomycetes > Mycobacteriales > Nocardiaceae > Rhodococcus > Rhodococcus sp. AG1013. The sequence goes on along the minus strand of NZ_QQAT01000002.1, from coordinate 371,867 downwards.
CGACATCGTCGTCGACGTCGAACGCGAGCACACCGTCGAGCTTGGCGTCCAGGCCCTCGAGGATGCCCTCCAGCGCCTTCGCCTGATCCACCGTGCGCGGGAACCCGTCGAGCAGGAAGCCGTTGGCGGCGTCGGGCTCGGCCACGCGGGCCTTCACCATGTTGTTCGTGATCTCGCTGGGAACCAGGTCACCTGCGTCGAGGTACTTCTTGGCCTCGAGCCCCAGCGGGGTCTCCTGCCCGATGTTGGCGCGGAACAGATCTCCGGTGGAGATGTGCGGAACGCCCAGCTTCTCGGACAGGATCGCGGCCTGGGTGCCTTTACCGGCACCGGGAGGACCAAGGAGGACAAGTCTCACTTGAGGAACCCTTCATAGTTTCGCTGCATAAGCTGGCTCTCGATCTGCTTAACGGTATCGAGGCCCACACTGACCATAATCAGCACCGCGGTGCCACCGAACGGCAGGTTCGCTGCGCCGCCCGAATTGCCGATATCGAGGAACAGATTCGGCAGGACTGCGATGGTGCCGAGGTAGATGGCACCCGGCAAGGTGATACGGCTCAGTACGTAGTTCAGGTAGTCGGCGGTCGGCCGGCCGGGACGGATGCCCGGGATGAAGCCACCGAACTTCTTCATCTCGTCCGCGCGTTCCTCCGGATTGAAGGTGATCGCGACATAGAAGTACGTGAAGAAGACGATCATGCCGAAGTAGATCAGGATGTAGACCGGGTTGGCCGGGTTCACCAGGTACTCGTTGATGAAACGCTGCCACCAGCTCGGATCGGGGCTCGTGTTGGCACCGGTGAGCTGCGCGATCAGGTTCGGCAGGTACAGCAGGGACGACGCGAAGATCACCGGGATGACGCCGGCCTGGTTGACCTTCAGGGGCAGGTAGGTCGACGAACCTCCGTACATCTTGCGGCCGACCATCCGCTTCGCGTACTGCACCGGGATGCGCCGCTGGCCCTGCTCGACGAAGACGACACCGGCGATGATGGCCAGCGCGGCCACACACACGAGCGCGAACGTCAGTCCGCCGCGGCTGTCGAGGATCGTCTTGCCCTCGGACGGGATACGCGAGGCGATACCGGCGAAGATCAGCAGCGACATGCCGTTGCCGACACCACGCTCGGTGATCAGCTCACCGAACCACATCACGAGCGCCGCGCCGGCGGTCATGACGAGGACGATGATGATCAGACCGAAGACGCTCTCGTCCGCGATGATCGACTGCGTACAGCCCTGCAACAGCTGCCCTCGCGCAGCGAGCGCGACGATGCCGGTGGACTGCAGGATCGCGAGCGCGATCGACAGGTAACGCGTGTACTGCGTCATCTTCGCCTGGCCCGATTGGCCCTCCTTGCGGAGTTCCTCGAACTTCGGGATGACGACGGTGAGCAGCTGCACGATGATGCTGGCCGTGATGTACGGCATGATGCCGATCGCGAACACCGACAGCTGCAGTAGCGCACCGCCGGAGAACAGGTTGATCAGCGAGTAGATGCCGGCGGACTCGCCACCCGACACCTGGTCGATACATGCACGGACATTGCCGTAGTCGACACCGGGAGAGGGCAGTGTCGCGCCGAGGCGATACAGGGCGACGAGACCGAGAGTGAAGAGGATCTTCCGCCTCAGGTCAGGCGTCCTGAGGGCCGAGACAAAGGCGGAAAGCAAAGATCCTCCTGGCGCACGACATACGGGGAGCCAAGTCGAATGACCCGTCCCATGGATTGCAGAACTCTAGAACTCTAACAGTGACACATGAAATCACAGCCCCGTTGCCTGGGGCCGGCTGCTCAACAGTATGCCGACAAGACACCCTGCAGAGCGGCGAATGGCCGCAACTCGACCCGATTGGGCAGAGTTGCGGCCATTCGACAGCTAGCTGAGCGAAATCACAGCTCGGTGGTGGTACCACCGGCAGCGGCGATCTTCTCCTTGGCAGCGCCGGAGAACTTGTTCGCGGTGACCTGAACGGCAACCGTGAGCTCACCCTCGGCGAGAACCTTCACGAGCTGGTTCTTGCGAACCGCACCAGCGGCAACGAGCTCGGCAACGCCGATCTGTCCACCCTCGGGGAACAGACGAGCGATGTCGCCGACGTTGACGACCTGGTACTCGGTGCGGAACGGGTTGGTGAAGCCCTTGAGCTTGGGCAGACGCATGTGCAGCGGCATCTGTCCACCCTCGAAGGCGGCCGACACGTTCTTCCGGGCCTTGGTGCCCTTCGTACCGCGACCGGCAGTCTTACCCTTCGAGCCCTCACCGCGACCGACGCGAGTCTTGTCGGTCTTGGCGCCGGGCGCGGGGCGCAGGTGGTGCAACTTGATGGTCATGGTTAGACCTCCTCAACTGTGACGAGGTGGCGCACCACGTTGATCAGACCGCGGTTCTGCGCGTTGTCCTCACGAACGACCGACTGGCGGATGCCCTTCAGTCCGAGGGTGCGCAGGCTGTCCCGCTGGTTCTGCTTGGTGCCGATGGTGCTCTTGACCTGAGTGACCTTGAGCTGTGCCATTACTTCACGCTCCCAGCCTGTGCACGAGCGCGCAGCATACCGGCGGGGGCAACGTCCTCAATGGGCAGGCCACGGCGAGCCGCAACCTCTTCCGGACGCTGCAGACCCTTGAGGGCAGCAACGGTCGCGTGCACGACGTTGATGGCGTTGTCGCTACCGAGCGACTTGGCCAGGATGTCGGAGACACCCGCGCACTCGAGCACGGCACGCACCGCGCCACCGGCGATAACACCGGTACCGGGGCTTGCCGGACGCAGCATGACGACGCCGGCAGCGGCCTCGCCCTGCACCGGGTGCGTGATGGTGCTGCCGATGAGCGGCACGCGGAAGAAGCTCTTGCGAGCCTCCTCGACACCCTTCTGGATGGCCGCGGGAACTTCCTTGGCCTTTCCGTAGCCGACGCCGACGAGTCCGTTGCCGTCGCCCACGATCACCAGAGCGGTGAAGCTGAAGCGACGACCACCCTTGACGACCTTCGAGACGCGGTTGATGGAGACAACCCGCTCGATGAAGTTCGACTTCTCGGCAGCGTTGTCGCGGCGGTTGTCGCGACGGTCACGGCCGCCACGGTTGTCGCCACTGCCGCTGTTCGGCCCATTCTGTCCGGCGGGTCCGCTTCCGCCGTCACGCCTTTGACGTCCCGGCATCAGGCATTCCTTCCGTTAGTAACGTTGGTCATCAGAACTTCAACCCGCCTTCGCGAGCGGCGTCGGCCAGGGCCGCGATGCGACCCGTGTAGGTGTGGCCACCGCGGTCGAAGACCACGGTCTCCACGCCGGCTGCCTTGGCACGCTCGGCGATCAGCTGACCGACCTTCGCGCCACGGGCGCTCTTGTCGCCGTCCAGCGCACGCACGTCGGCTTCGATGGTCGACGCAGCAGCGAGGGTCTTGCCGGCCAGATCGTCCACCAGCTGCACGTGGATGTGCCGCGCGGAGCGGTTCACCACCAGACGGGGACGCTCCGGGGTGCCGGAGACCTTCTTGCGGAGACGGAAGTGACGACGCGCCTTCGACAGACGACGCGTTGTGGACGCGTCCTTGCCGAGCGGAATCCGCTTGGCTTTCTGATTTGCAGTCTGGCTCATATCACTTACCCGTCTTTCCGACCTTGCGACGGACCTGCTCACCCTCGTAGCGGATGCCCTTGCCCTTGTACGGGTCGGACTTGCGCAGACGACGGATGTTGGCCGCGATCTGGCCGACCTTCTGCTTGTCGATGCCGGTGATCGAGAACCGGGTCGGCGACTCGACAGCGAAGGTGATGCCCTCCGGAGCCTCGATCGGGACCGGGTGGCTGTAGCCGAGCGAGAACTCGAGGTCCTGGCCCTTCAGTGCCACACGGTAACCGACGCCGTGGATCTCCATCTTGGTGGTGTAACCAGCGGTAACACCGATGATCATGTTCTGCACCAGGGTGCGCGACAGACCGTGCAGCGCGCGGCTGCGACGCTCGTCGTCGGGACGGGTGACCTGAAGGGCACCGTCCTCCTGTGCGACCGAGATCGGCTCCGAGACGGTCATCGTCAGGGTGCCCTTGGGGCCCTTGACCGCGACGTCCTGTCCGGTGATGGTCACGTCGACGCCCGCGGGGACGGCGACCGGAATCTTTCCAATACGCGACATAGTGGTGGCCTCCCTTACCAGACGTAGGCGAGGACTTCCCCGCCCACTCCCTGATTGGCCGCCTGACGATCGGTGAGCAGGCCGGAAGACGTGGAGATGATCGCCACGCCGAGGCCGCCCAGGACCTTGGGCAGGTTGGTGGACTTCGCGTACACGCGCAGACCGGGCTTGGAAACACGGCGGACGCCGGCGAGGCTGCGCTCGCGGCTCGGGCCGTACTTGAGGTCGACGATCAGCGTCTTGCCGACCTCGGCATCCTCGGTGCGGTAGTCCGCGATGTAGCCCTCGCGCTTGAGGATCTCGGCGATGTTCGCCTTGATCTTCGAGTGCGGCAGCTTCACCTCGTCGTGGTACGCCGAGTTGGCATTACGCAGACGCGTCAAGAAGTCTGCGATCGGATCAGTCATGGTCATGAGTTGACCTGTGCACCTTTCTCGTTGGGGTTCCCATGCAACACCGGTCCCGGCCCCGCTCCCCCGACGAATCGGAGGGAGCGGGGCCGGCCCGGTCGTGGGCCTACAACGAAGTGGTTCTTACCTTCACCGTTCCGCGGGTGCGGAACGGAAGTCTGTGTAACCCGGAGTGGGTTACCAGGAGCTCTTGTGAACGCCCGGCAGTTCGCCGGCGTGTGCCATCTCGCGAACGCAGATACGGCACAGGCCGAACTTGCGGAACACCGCGTGCGGACGGCCGCACTTCTGGCAGCGGGTGTACGCGCGCACCGCGAACTTCGGCTTCTTGTTGGCCTTGTTGACCAGTGCCTTCTTAGCCATGGGCTCAGTTCTCCTTGAACGGGAAGCCGAGGTGCTTGAGCAGCGCACGGCCTTCTTCGTTGTTGGTGGCGGTGGTCACGACGGTGATGTCCATACCGCGCGGACGATCGATCTTGTCCACGTCGATCTCGTGGAACATCGACTGCTCGTTGAGGCCGAACGTGTAGTTGCCGTTGCCGTCGAACTGGGTGCCCGACAGACCGCGGAAGTCCCTGATACGGGGCAGCGCGATCGACACCAGGCGATCCAGGAACTCCCACATGCGGTCGCCACGCAGCGTGACGCGCGCGCCGATCGGCATGCCTTCACGCAGCTTGAACTGCGCGATGGACTTGCGGGCCTTGCGGATCTCGGGCTTCTGACCGGTGATCAGAGCGAGATCGGCAACCGCGCCGTTGATCAGCTTCGCGTCACGGGCGGCGTCGCCGACACCCATGTTGACGACGACCTTGACGACGCCGGGGATCTGCATGACGTTCGCGTAGTCGAACTCCGCGTTCAGCGCGTCCTTGATCTCCGCACGGTAGCGGGCCTTCAGGCGCGGCTGGGTCTTGTTCTCAGTGGAGGTCATGTCAGATGTCCTTCCCGTTCTTCCGGGAAATACGAACGTTCTTGCCGGTCTCCTCATCGGTGCGGTAGCCCACGCGAGTGGGGTTACCGTCCGAGTCGACGACCGCGACGTTGGAAACGTGGATCGGGGCTTCCTGCGTCACGATGCCGCCCGAGGAGGCGCCACGCTCGTTCGCAGAGACCGCGGTGTGCTTCTTGATGCGGTTCACGCCCTCGACCAGGACCTTGTTGGTCGCGGGGAAGGCCTGAATGACCTTGCCCTTCGCGCCCTTGTCCTTGCCGGAGATGACCAGCACGGTGTCACCCTTGTGCACCTTCATCACAGCACCTCCGGGGCGAGCGAGACGATCTTCATGAACTTCTTCTCGCGCAGCTCACGGCCGACGGGGCCGAAGATGCGGGTACCGCGAGGATCGTTGTCCGCCTTGATGATGACGGCAGCGTTCTCGTCGAACTTGATGTACGAGCCGTCCGGACGACGACGCTCCTTGGCGGTGCGGACGATGACGGCCTTGACGACCTCGCCCTTCTTCACGTTTCCACCCGGGACGGCGTCCTTGACGGTGGCGACAATGATGTCGCCGATCCCGGCGTAGCGACGAGACGAGCCACCGAGAACGCGGATGCAGAGAATCTCCTTGGCACCCGTGTTGTCGGCGACGCGCAGTCGCGACTCCTGCTGAATCACTAACTTCTCCTTGACCTGGCTTGTTTCGACCAGAACGAACCACAGTGGCTCGCGCTGATCATGCGCGGCAGATTTCCGACCCGACGCGCGCGGTCTGTACCCGCCGATGGTGGGGCCACCACTGCTTTCGCAGGGCAACCCCACCATCGTACTGGATACACTCTTCGGCTCTTACTTGGCCTTCTCGAGGACCTCGACCAGACGCCAGCGCTTGGTGGCCGACAACGGGCGGGTCTCCATCAGCTGCACGCGGTCGCCGATGCCGGCGACGCCGTTCTCGTCGTGCGCCTTGACCTTCGTGGTCCGACGGATGATCTTGCCGTAGAGCGGGTGCTTCACCCGGTCCTCGAGCTCGACCACGATGGTCTTTTCCATCTTGTCGGAGACCACGTAACCGGTGCGGACCTTGCGGCTGCCGCGCTCTTCGGTGCTGTTGGTGCTCACTGCCTTTTCCTCACTCATGCCGCGTCACCTGCGTCCGGACCAGCGGCCAGGCCGAGCTCACGCTCACGCAGGACGGTGTAGATGCGCGCAATCTCGTGACGGACCGTGCGCAGCCGGCGGTTGTTGTCCAGCTGACCGGTGGCCATCTGGAAGCGAAGGTTGAACAGCTCTTCCTTCGACTCGCGGAGCTTGGTGACCAATTCTTCTTCGGTCAGCTCGCGGAGCTCTGTAGCAGGGCTTGCGGTTGCCATCAGAACTGCTCCTCCCTCGTCACGATCCGGCACTTGCAGGGGAGCTTGTGCATCGCGCGGCGCAGGGCCTCACGAGCGATCTCCTCGTTCGGGTAGCTCATCTCGAACATCACCCGTCCGGGCTTGACGTTCGCGATCCACCACTCCGGCGAACCCTTACCGGAACCCATGCGGGTCTCGGCAGGCTTCTTGGTGAGCGGGCGATCCGGGAAGATGTTGATCCAGATCTTGCCGCCACGCTTGATGTGCCGGGTCATGGCGATACGAGCGGACTCGATCTGCCGGTTGGTGATGTAGGCCGGCTCGAGAGCCTGGATGCCGTACTCACCGAAGGTCACCTGGGTCCCACCCTTGGCGGCACCCGAACGGCTCGGATGGTGCTGCTTGCGGTGCTTGACCCGCCGGGGGATCAACATGCGTCAGCCCTCCTTCTGTTCAGTCGAAGCGGGTGCATCGGCGGTGGCGGTCGCAGCGCGACCGGCCTCGGTGCTGGTCGCGGTGGTGCCTGCGGCACCGGAGCGACGCGGACGGCTCGGACGCTCGCGGCGCGGGCGGTCCGACGGTGCAGCAGCGCCTGCGGCCAGCTCACGCTTGCCACCGACGATGTCGCCCTTGTAGATCCAGACCTTCACGCCGATGCGACCGAAGGTGGTCTTGGCCTCGTAGAGGCCGTAGTCGATGTCCGCACGCAGCGTGTGCAGCGGAACGCGACCCTCACGGTAGAACTCCGAGCGGCTCATCTCGGCGCCGCCGAGGCGACCCGAGCACTGCACGCGGATGCCCTTGACGTTCGGCTGACGCATGGCCGACTGGATGGCCTTGCGCATGGCGCGACGGAACGCGACACGGTTCGAGAGCTGCTCGGCGACACCCTGTGCCACCAGCTGGGCCTCGGCCTCTGCGTTCTTGACCTCGAGGATGTTCAGCTGGACCTGCTTGCCGGTCAGCTTCTCGAGCTCGGCGCGGATGCGATCGGCCTCGGCGCCGCGGCGGCCGATGACGATGCCCGGGCGTGCGGTGTGGATGTCCACACGCACACGGTCACGGGTGCGCTCGATCTCGACCTTCGCGATGCCGGCCCGCTCCATGCCCGTGGCGAGGAGCTTACGGATCGCGACGTCTTCCTTGACGTACTCCGCGTACTGCTTGTCTGCGTACCAGCGCGACTTCCAGTCGGTCGTGATGCCGAGACGGAAGCCGTGCGGGTTGATCTTCTGGCCCACTACTGACCACTTCCCTTCCGGCGGTTACGGCCCGAGGCACCGGACACGTTGGCCCGGCTCTCCACGATGACCGTGATGTGGCTCGAACGCTTACGGATCCGGAAGGCCCGGCCCTGTGCGCGCGGCTGGAACCGCTTGAGGGTCGCACCCTCGTCCACGTACGCGGTCGCGACGACCAGCGTGGAGGGATCGAGGTTCAGGTTGTTCTGGGCGTTGGCAGCTGCGCTGGCGATCACCTTGGCGACCGGCTCGCTGGCGGCCTGCGGCGCGAACTTGAGGATCGACAGTGCGTCCTCGACCGAGCGGCCGCGGACCAGGTCCACGACGCGGCGCGCCTTCATGGGGGTCACGCGCACGTGGCGCGCGACCGCCTTCGCAGTGGGGTTCTGTGTTTCAGTACTCATCGACGCTTGCTCTTCCGGTCGTCCTTGATGTGGCCCTTGAACGTCCTGGTCGGTGCAAACTCTCCGAGCTTGTGGCCAACCATCGAGTCCGAGACGAACACCGGAACGTGCTTGCGTCCGTCGTGGACGGCAAACGTGTGACCGATGAAGTCCGGAATGATCGTGGAACGACGGCTCCAGGTCTTGATGACCTGCTTGGTGCCCTTCTCGTTCTGCACGTCCACCTTCGCAAGGAGGTGGTCATCGACGAACGGGCCCTTCTTAAGGCTGCGTGGCATCCTTCACTCCCTCCTTGACTAGCGCTTCTTGCCGGTACGGCGACGACGGACGATGAGCTTGTCGCTCGCCTTGTTCTTGCGGGTGCGGCCCTCGGGCTTGCCCCAGGGGCTGACCGGGTGGCGACCACCGGAGGTCTTACCCTCACCACCACCGTGCGGGTGGTCGACCGGGTTCATGACCACACCACGGACGGTCGGGCGCTTGCCCTTCCAGCGCATGCGGCCGGCCTTGCCCCAGTTGATGTTCGACTGCTCGGCGTTGCCGACCTCGCCGACGGTTGCGCGGCAGCGCACGTCGACGCGACGGATTTCACCGGACGGCATACGCAGCGTGGCGTAGGTGCCTTCCTTGCCCAGCAGCTGGATGCTGGCGCCGGCGGAACGGGCCATCTTGGCGCCGCCACCCGGACGCAGCTCGACTGCGTGGATGGTGGTACCGGTGGGGATGTTGCGCAGCGGCAGGTTGTTGCCCGGCTTGATGTCGGCGGTAGCGCCGGACTCGATCGGGGCGCCCTGCACCAGGCCCTTGGGGGCGATGATGTAGCGCTTCTCGCCGTCCGCGTAGTGCAGCAGCGCGATGCGAGCGGTGCGGTTGGGGTCGTACTCGATGTGAGCGACCTTGGCCGGCACGCCGTCCTTGTCGTTGCGACGGAAGTCGATCAACCGGTAGGCGCGCTTGTGACCGCCACCCTTGTGACGGGTGGTGATGCGACCGTGGGCGTTACGACCACCGCGACCGTGCAGCGGGCGAACCAGCGACTTCTCGGGCGTCGACCGAGTGATCTCGGCGAAGTCCGAGACGCTCGAGCCGCGGCGGCCCGGGGTAGTCGGCTTGTACTTACGGATTGCCATGAGTCTTCTCGTCCTCTATATCTCGTCAAGTCCCGCCCGCTTACGCGACCGGGCCTCCGAAGATCTCGATGGGCTTGCTGTCGGCCGAGAGGGTCACGAGCGCACGCTTGGTGTCCTTGCGCTTGCCGTAACCGAAACGGGTCCGCTTGCGCTTGCCCTGACGGTTGGCGGTGTTGACGCTGGTCACCGTGACGCCGAAGACCTTCTCGACGGCGATCTTGATCTGCGTCTTGTTCGAGTCCGGGTGCACCAGGAAGGTGTAGGTGCCTTCCTCGATCAGTCCGTAGGACTTCTCGGAGATGACCGGGGCCAGCAAGATGTCGCGGGGGTCGGCGATGGTGGTCACTTGCTCTCCTCCTCGTTCTTGGCCGGGCCCGCGATGAAGGTGTTCAGAGCCTCGAGGCTGAACACGACGTCATCGCTGTTGAGCACGTCGTAGGTGTTGAGCTGGTCGGGTGCGATGGGGTGCACGCCTTCCAGGTTCTGCACGCTCTTCCAGGCGGCGATGTCCTCGCGCCCGACGACCAGCAGAAGCTTCTTGCGATCCGAGATCTCACCCAGGAACGACTTCGCCGACTTGGTGGACGGGACCTGCCCGGCGACCAGCTCGGTGATGACGTGGATGCGCTCGTTGCGGGCCCGATCGGAGAGGGCGCCACGGAGAGCGGCAGCCTTCATCTTCTTGGGGGTGCGCTGGCTGTAGTCACGCGGCTGCGGGCCGTGGACGATGCCACCGCCGGCGAACTGCGGCGCACGGGTCGAGCCCTGACGTGCGCGGCCGGTGCCCTTCTGGCGGTACGGCTTCTTGCCACCACCGCGGACCTCGCCGCGGGTCTTGGTGGAGTGGGTGCCCTGACGTGCGGCGGCGAGCTGCGCGACAACGACCTGATGCATCAGAGCGATGTTCGCGGTCGCGTCGAAGATCTCCGAGGGGAGATCGACAGTGCCGTTGGTCTTGCCACCGGCAGCCTTGACGTCCAGGGTCAGCTTGGTTGCGGTCTCGGTCATGCCGACGCACCACCCTTCACTGCGGTCTTGACGATCACGAGGCCACCCTTGCGGCCGGGGATCGCACCCTTGATCAGCAGCAGACCGTTCTCGGCATCCACCTTGTGGACCGAGAGGTTCTGCGTCGTGATGCGGTCGGAGCCCATGCGGCCCGACATGCGCATGCCCTTGAACACGCGACCGGGGGTGGCACAGCCACCGATGGAACCCGGGCGACGGTGAACGGCCTGCGCACCGTGGGAAGCACCCTGACCGGCGAAGCCGTGACGCTTCATGGTGCCGGCGAAGCCCTTGCCCTTGCTGGTGCCGGTGACGTCGACGTATGCGCCGTCCTCGAAGACCTCAGCCGTGAGCTCCTGGCCGACCTCGTACTCGGAGGCGTCGGCAACGCGGAGCTCGACGATGTGGCGGCGCGGGGTGACGCCGGCCTTGGCGAACTGGCCGGAGACCGGCTTGTTCACCTTGCGCGGGTCGATGGCGCCGAAGGCCAGCTGCACAGCGCTGTAGCCGTCACGCTCTTCGGTCCGGATCTGGGTAACCACGTTCGGTCCGGCCTTGACGACGGTGACCGGGACGACCCGGTTGTTCTCGTCGAAGACCTGGGTCATGCCGAGCTTGGTGCCCAGGATTCCCTTGATCTGATTAGTCATTTGATATCTCCGCTGCGTCTTCCCAAGCTCACTGGATGTTCACGTCGACGCTGGCCGGAAGGTCGATGCGCATGAGCGCGTCGACCGTCTTCGGCGTCGGGTCGAGGATGTCGATCAGCCGCTTGTGAGTACGCATCTCGAAGTGCTCGCGCGAGTCCTTGTACTTGTGCGGCGAGCGGATGACGCAGTACACGTTCTTCTCGGTAGGCAACGGCACCGGGCCGACCACGCGGGCCCCGGTACGGGTCACCGTCTCGACGATCTTGCGCGCTGACGCGTCGATCGCCTCATGGTCATAGGCCTTGAGCCTGATGCGGATCTTCTGTCCCGCCACGCTTAGTGTCCTTTTCTTGCCGCGTTTCGTAGAACCCGAACGAGCCGGGGACTACCTCGTCTGCACAGTCCCCGGACTGAAACACGACACGAACATTGGAATGGCGATCGAGACATCACTCGATCCGCTGCCGCTGTTCATCTGTCATGGTTCTCCGGTCCACGCGGTCGGGCGTGTCGCCCTGCCACTCATTCCCGGGCCCCGGAAATCTCTCTCCAGGAGCCTCGGAAACTCGAACCGGATGCACCCGTAATGGGTACAAAGCTGGGTACTGCTTCCGTCTTGCATTCGCCGTGACCAGGTCTTTCGACACGATCTTCGACGTTCATCCCGCCCGACTCGAGTCGCGACGGATCACGTCTCAGTCAAGGCAACCCGATCAGTATGCCGTAGCGGACCCGAGAGTTCAAATCGCACCCCCAGCCACGCTCACCGACAAGCCCGAGGTCAGCCCATGTCGCCCACCCGAATCGCCGTCCAGTATCTTACCGACAAGTAAGGTTGCGTTGCATGACGCCCGCGACCGCCACCTACCGCAGCTGGCAACGACTGCCCGCCAACCGATTCGGCCGCGCACTGTTCTCGATCGGCATGTGCGCCCGTGTCCCCTACTTCGCGACCGTGCTGCCGAGTGTGGAGCAGTTGGCGCCCGGGCTGTGCGTGATCTCCGCCCCCAAATGGTGGGGAGTCCACAACCACATCAAGACCTTCCACGCGATCGCCGCCTGCAATCTCGCAGAGGCCGCGATGGGGATGCTGGCCGAGGCGACCGTGCCGACCACGCATCGCTGGATCCCCAAAGCGATGAACGTCCGATACCTCGCGAAGGCGCAGTCACGGCTTCGCGCGACCGCGATGCTGCCCGAAATACCGGACTTCCCGACGATCACCAGCGGCGCCGAACTGGCGATCCCGATCACGATCACCGACCGGGGCGGTGTCGAGGTCGTCCACGCCGACATCACCGTGTGGGTGACCCCGGCCTGAGCGCGACAGGCTGAGCGCGACAGCCTGGGCGAGACGGGGCGGTCGGAGATGCCGGCCGAGGTGGGCCACCCGATATATTCGACCGGATCAGTTGTTGCATGCGTCACAGCGGCCGGTTCGGATCGCGAACCCGATGTGGTGGCTGCAGACGACAGCGGGATTCCTGTCCCGTGAAGGAGTGCTCATGACCCCGTCCGCCGCCTCTCGCCCCAGTTCTGCCCGCGCGTTGCGCCGCCGTCCGCAACTCTCCGACGATGTCGCGGTGCACGTGCGAAACCTGATCATGTCGGGCGGCGTGCGGCCCGGGGACTACATCCGTCTGGACGAGACCGCCGCCGAGCTGGGAGTCAGTGTCACCCCGGTTCGCGAAGCGCTGCTCACGCTGCGCGGCGAGGGCCTCGTGGAACTGGTCCCCCACCGCGGGTACGTCGTCGCCCCACTCAGTCGCGACGACGTCAACGACCTCTTCTGGCTGCAGGGGCGGATCGCCGAAGAACTGGCGATTCGGGCCACCACACTGGTCGACGACGACGCCCTCGCGGAACTCGGGGCGATGAACGAGCAGTTGCGACGTGCCGTCGAGCTCGGTGATGCCGACCGCATCGAGGAGCTCGAGTTCGGCTTCCACCGAATTCTCAATCGACTCGCGGGAGCACGGAAGTTGTCGTGGTTCCTCCTCAATGCGGCGCGCTACACCCCGGTGCACTTCTATTCATCGGACCTGGACTGGGGCCACGAAGCGGTGGCGAGTCACACACGTCTGCTGTCGGCCCTCGCCGCGCGTGACACCGTGGCCGTGGCGACCGAGACCCGCGCCCACTTCGAGGATGGTGCAAAACGCCTGGTGCGACACCTGGAGACCGTCGGAATCTGGGACTGACCAAACAAACGACCGACCCGGAAATCGCCGGATCGCGCGCGGCGGGACGGCGGTCGGGGCAAACCTCACAGAACGACCCGCGTCACACCGCCGGGTAACATTTGGCGGGAGCGGAGGGATTACACGTCGACGGATGGACGCGTGGACCCTGAGAGTGGTCACCCATCCGAACCCAGGTGAAACAGCGGAGTGTCGATGCCCATATTCCAGGACACAGCGGTGCTGGTCGACGATGTCCACAAATCCTTCGGCGATGTGAAGGCCTTGCGGGGCGTCAGTTTCCAGGCCGAGCGCGGGACTGTCCTGGGCATTCTCGGGCCCAACGGCGCCGGGAAGACCACGACGGTCAAGGTGCTGTCCACGCTCATCCGACCCGACAGCGGCCGCGCGATGGTCGCCGGTCACGACGTGGTCAGTCACGCCGCCGACGTCCGGCGCTCGATCATGATGACCGGCCAGTACGCCGCGCTCGACGAAACGTTGTCGGGCCGCGAGAACATCGAACTGTTCGGCCGGCTGATGGGGCTCGACCGCGCGTCGGCCCGGCAGCGCGCCCAGGCCCTGCTCACCGAGTTCGATCTCCTCGATGCCGGTAAGCGCGCGGTGCGGCACTACTCGGGCGGCATGCGACGCCGTATCGACATCGCCTGCGGTCTGGTGGTCCGCCCCGAGGTGGTGTTCCTCGACGAGCCGACCACCGGGCTCGACCCGCGCAGTCGACAAGGCGTGTGGTCGCTCGTCAGCTCGCTCAAGGCGCAGGGCATCACGGTATTGCTGACCACGCAGTATCTCGAGGAGGCCGACCTGCTCAGCGACAACATAATCGTCATCGATCGCGGCACCGTGATCGCGGAGGGCACCGCCGACCAACTGAAGGCGCGGACCGGCGGCAGCTACTGCGAGATCGTCCCGCTCGATCCGCAGCAACTGCCATGGGCCGTGCACGCGCTCGGCAACCTCGTTCCGATCGAGATCCGGGCCGAGATCTCCGAGGGGAGCGATCGGGTTGCGATTCCGGCGCCCGACGGGGCCGGCACGCTGTCAGAGGCGCTGCGGCGACTCGACGCCGCGGGAATCGAACTGGCCGACATCGCGTTGCGTCGCCCCTCCCTCGACGACGTCTTCCTGTCGTTGACCGGTCACTCCGCACCGGAGAAGCAGCCATGACGACCTCGGCGAAGAGCGCCGCGAATAGTCTCTCGGTGTCCGCGGCGTCGAAACAGGCCGCGCTGAGTGTGCCCGCGAAGAGGATCGGCTCGCACCGACGTCCGGACCCCAACGCATTCCAGCAGTGGATGGCGCTGACCGGCCGCACCCTCAAGACAATGGTGAAGACGGGTGAACTCGCGGTCGCCATCGTTGCACCGCTGATCTTCACCATCGGTTTCTATCTGCCTCTGCGGTTCGTCATGAAACTGCAGGGCATCGACTACGCGCAGTTCCTGATGCCGATCATCGTGTTGCAGGCGATGGCCTTCACCGCGATCTCGGCGTCGCAGCTGGCGTCGGTCGAGGCGCTGCACGGTCTGACGACCAGGCTCAAGACGATGCCGGTGTCGGGTCCGGTTCCCTTGCTGTCCCGCATGACCAGTGCGCTGGTCAGGTCGACGATCGCGCTCGCGGCGGCACTCGCATACGGCTATGCGATCGGGTTCCGGTTCAGTGCGGGATTCGCCCCGGCAGTTCTCTTCTGCGTGATGGCCCTCGCCATCAGCCTCGCCCTGTCACTCGGGGCCGACGCGATCGGCACGCTCTCGAAGTCTCCCGAGGCGACCGCGCAGGCACTCGCCCTTCCGCAGCTGATCCTGGGCATGCTGTCGTGTGGTTTCGTGCCGGAGTCCGGGTTCCCCGAGTGGATCCGGCCGTTCGTCCGAAATCAACCGATCTCCCAGTTCTCCTACGCCATGCGCGACATGGCCGAGGGCGGGCTGTCGGCATCGACGTTGTTCCCCGCAACCGCATGGTGCGTCGGATTGGCCGCGGTGTTCGCACCGCTCGCCTGGTGGGCAAGTATGAGGCGCCAATGAGCGAGCACTCCCAGTCCACCCGGCCAGCCCGGTCCGCCCTGGTCTCGTCCGAACGCAGGGTCGACGAAGGCGGCTTCGACTTCCCGCTCCCCGTGAACGTGTGGGGCGAGAATTCGATGCAGGCGTTGTGGACGCACAGTCTGATCCAGTGCAAGCGACTGCTGACGCGGTGGGCACGCGACCCCTCCACGATGATCCAGGCGCTGCTGTATCCGGCTCTGACACTGATCATGTTCCGAGTCGTCATCGGCAACACCGTGACGGCCGCGACGGGCATGCCCGCCATCTACGGGCAGGTTCCGATGATCATCCTCGTCGGCGCGATGTTCGGCTCGATCGTGAGCGCCGTGGGTCTGCGTGGCGAACGAAAATCGGGTCTGCTGTCGCGGTTCTGGACGCTGCCGATCCACCGCGCCGCCGGCCTCGTCGGCCGCATGATGGCGGAGGCCGTCCGTGTTCTGGTGACGACCGTCGTCATCCTGGCAGTCGGGTTCGCCCTCGGGTTCCGGATGACGCAGGGCTTCCTCCCGAGCATCATGCTGCTGGTGATCCCGGTGATCTTCGGCATGGGCTTCGCAATGATGGTCACCGCGTTGGCCACGGTGGCCGGCGACGCCCCCCTCGTCGAGTTGGTGTCGATCGCCTGCACACTGCTGATGTTCTTCAACTCCGGGTTCGTCCCGGTGATGGCCTATCCGACATGGCTTCAGCCCGTGGTCGCGGCCCAGCCGATGTCGTGTGCAATCGACGCCATGCGTGGTCTCGCGGTCGGCGGCCCCATCCTCGAACCGGTGTTGCAGACGCTGGCATGGTCGTTCGGGATGATGGCCGTGTTCATCTACCCGGCGATCCGCGGCTACCGGCGCGCTGCTGCCACCGGCTGACGTCGAAGACGGGCCCGAAGATCGGGCCGAAGACTAGCCGAAGACGAGCCGAAGACGAGCCGCTGAATCGGTTCTGTCCCGGCGCCTCCGGAACACCCCCGATTGTTCATCCGAATACCAGGGTGAATGCCCTTTTCGTCTGATATCAATTCAGCGAATCACTGCCCGTCCGCAGGTTTACAGGAGCACAAGAATGGCCCTTCGGCAACGCTCGGTGGCGAGAGTCCTCGCCACCACGGCAGCGGTCTTTCTCGGCGCAATGGGGCTTCACCCGGCCGCCGCGACCGCCGAGCCTGCTCCGGGCAGCCTCGTCCTACCGTCGGCGGCCCCCGCCGCGCGCTCGCTGACACCACCCGACGCCGCGCCGGAGGGCGCCAACGACTGGTCGTGCCGCCCGAGCACGCAACACCCCCGGCCGGTGGTCCTGGTGCACGGCACCGGCATGAGCATGCTGCAGAGCTGGAATGTGATCTCGCCGGCGCTGCGGAACGCGGGCTACTGCGTCTACGCACTGAACTACGGCGCCGCGGCGCATTCGTGGGGCACCGGCGACATCCGCGGTTCCGCCCGCGAACTCGCATCGTTCGTGGACACGGTCCGTGCTCGCACCGGATCGGCCCAGGTCGACATCGTCGGCCACTCCCAGGGCGGAACCATGGCGCGCCAGTACCTGCGTTTCGAGGGCGGGGCCGACCAGGTCGATCCGTCGCGCAACACGGTGCGCCACCTCGTGATGCTCGGCCCGACCAATCACGGCACCACGTTCAACGGGATGCAGGACCTCTACTCGGTGTTCACGTCGCTCCGGATCACCGACGAACCGACCAATCAGAAGATCGTCGAGTTCGCATTCGGCCTGGCGTCGTACCAGCAGCTGATCGGATCCGATTTCCTGACCCAGCTCAACACCGGTCGTGAGAGCTTCCCCGGTATCGACTACACGGTGATCGCCTCCCGCAGCGACGACATCGTCACTCCCCCCGAGGGGGCTTTCCTCGCAGCGGATCCGGGAACCTCGGTGCGCAACGAGTGGATCCAGGACACCTGCCCGGGCGCGGCAGTCTCGCATGTGGGCCTACTGAACGACCCCCGCTCGGTCTTCCGGGTGCAGAGCGCCCTCGACCCGACCTACGGGGCGCGCAGCGCGGCGCCCTGCTGACAAGGCCTTCCCCCGCCACATCGAGCAGTGCCGAGAAGTAAGGGCCCCTCCCCGGCCGCGAGGTCCGGGGAGGGGCCCTGTGCGTCGGCCCGCGTCAGGACTGCAGGCGTCGGTTCAGGATCGGGCCGATCACGTCGATCGCCTCGGGGGTCGTCATGTCCCAGTGGGTGACCGGAACCGCCACCACCTCCACCTCACCCTCGACGACCTCGCGCCACACATCGGCGCCGCGGGAACCGTCGAGATCCGCGCTGAAGTAGAGCAGGCTCCCGTCGAACCGGGCGGTCGGCCGGTAGGACGCGGCCACCGCGGAGGCGTGGACCACACCGGAGACGATGCGGTCCATCTGCTCGGCGGTGAAGTCACCGATCGGGGCGAGCATCTCGCGCAGCATCTCCACCGCGGTCTCCTGATCGAGATCGTCCAGGGACCGGGTCTCCCCCGTCTCCGCGACGAGACCGCCGAGCATGTCGGCGAGCGACGGCGCGGGCCCGGCGACGGATGCAGCCGTCTCGTCCGCGACGTGGCTGTCCAGCATCACGAGCGTGCGAACCTCCTCGCCGACAGCGGCCAGTTGCACCGCCATCGCATGCGCGATCGCGCCGCCCATCGACCATCCCAACAAGTGGTACGGACCGTTCGGCTGGATCCGGCGAATCTGGTCGATGTACAGCGCCGCCCAGTCCTCGATCGACGCGGGAAGCTCACCTCCGTCGCCGAGCGCAGGTGACTGCAGCCCGTAGATCGGACGATCCGAATCGACGTTCGCGGCGAGGCCGGCGAAGCCCCACGACAGTCCCGTCACCGGATGGACGCAGAAGAGCGGGCTCTCGTCTCCACGCGACCGCAGCGGGAGAACGACGCCGAGCCCGCGCTCGGTGTCCGGCGTCGAGTAGGTGGCCTCGATCCGGTCGGCGAGTGCCCCCACGGTGGAATCCTCGAACAGCCAGTGCAACTGGGGTTGCGCGCCGAACGCCTTCCGAAGCCTGGCGATCATCCTCACCGCGATCAGCGAGTTGCCGCCGAGGGCGAAGAAGTCGTCGTCCAGACCCACCTGCTCCACACGGAGGACGTCGGCGAACACACCCGCGACGATCTCCTCCACCGGCGTGGCCGGTGCCCGGAACACCGTGGCCTCGAAGGTCGGTTCCGGCAGGGCCAGGCGATCGAGCTTGCCCGACGCACCCAGCGGGAACTCGTCGAGGACCACGAACGCTGCCGGCACCATGTACGACGCCAGCGACGTCGACAGCTCGGATCTCACCGCATCGGTGTCGACCACCGCGTCGACCGCCGGGACCACGTAGGCGACGAGTTGCTCGCTCTTCACCAGGACCACAGCCTGTGCGATGGCCTGCCGGTCGAGAAGCGCCGCCTCGATCTCGCCGAGCTCGATCCGCAGACCGCGCAGTTTCACCTGGAAGTCGGTGCGGCCCAGGTACTCGAGCTCGCCCGAGGCATTCCACTTCACGAGGTCGCCCGTGCGATACATCCGTGCACCGTTGTCCCCGAACGGGTTCGCCACGAATCGCTCCGCGGTGAGGTCACCGCGGCCGAAGTAGCCGCGCGCCACCTGAGCACCCGCCAGGTACAGCTCGCCTGCGACGCCGGCGGAAACCGGTTTCAGACGCGAATCCAACACGTAGGCCCGTGTGTTCCACACCGGCGCACCGATCGGCACACCCGCCACGTCGTCCGTGGTCACGGCGTGACGCGCCGCCTGCACCGTCACCTCGGTCGGGCCGTACAGGTTGTGCACCGCAGCACCACTGACGCGACGGAGCCGCTCCACAGTGCCGGCGGTGAGCGCCTCGCCACCACAGAACACCCGGGTCAACGCGACGGGCCGGCCGTCGAGTTCGTCGGCGACCACCGCCAGCATCGACGGCACGAACTGCACCACCGTCACCGACTGCTCTGCGATCGTCGTCGCCAGGTACACCGGATCACGATGGCCATCCGGTGCGGCGACGATCAGCTGCGCTCCGACCTGCAACGGCCAGAACAACTCCCACACCGACGCATCGAACGTCGCGGGCGTCTTCAGCAGCACCCGATCCGACGAGCTCAACTCGTACTCGGACTGCATCCACCGCAACTGGTTGACGACCGAGCCGTGCGAGACCGCCACGCCCTTCGGCCGACCCGTCGAACCCGACGTGAAGATCACATACGCCACGTTCTCCGAACGCAGCGGAGCGATCCGATCGGTATCGGTGACCGGCGCGTCCGAGAACGTCGACAGGTCCAGTGTGCTCAGGTCCGTGACGTTCGCCAGAGTGGTCGCGAAACCGTCACGAGACGTGGTCAGCACCAACGCGGGTTCGGCCAGCCGGAGAACGTAGTCGTTGCGATCGGCGGGCTGGTCCGGATCCACCGGCACATATCCACCACCCGCGGCGAGCACCGCGTACATGCCGACCAGCAGATCCAGTGAACGACGCATACCGAGGCCGACGAGAACGTCCGGGCCCACACCCTGCGCAATCAACAACCGCGCCAGGCGATGCACCCGGGCCGCGAACTCGCCGTACGACAGCGACTCGCCCGCGCACACCACGGCCACCGCGTCCGGCGTCGATGCGACCTGCGCGTCGAACAACTCGAGCAGCGTGGCGTCCGGCACCGGGTGATCGGTGGAATTCCATTCGACGAGCACCCGATCCCGCTCGGCACCGTCGAGCAGTTCGATCTCACCGACCGGCAGCGACGGGTCTGCCGTCACCGACTCGAGTACCCGCACGAACCTTTCCCCGAACCGGACCATGGTCGGCTCGTCGAACAGGTCCGTCGCATAGCTCAGCTCCACCGACAACGCCGAATCAGCCTGGCCCGGAGCCGTTTCGCTGAGCGTCACCGACAGGTCGAACTTCGCGGAAACGGCGTCGAACGGAAGCTCCGCGATCGACAGCTCGCCGGTACTGATCTGCGCACGCGACATGTTCTGGAACGCGAGCATCACCTGGAACAGCGGGTGGCGCCGCTGCGACCGCTCGGGGTTCAACACCTCGACGAGCCGCTCGAACGGCACATCGGCGTTCCCGAATGCCGCCAGGTCGTTCTCCCGCACCGATGCCAGCAGATCAGCGAACGACCGGCCGCCGTCGACCTCGGTCCGGAGCACGAGCGTGTTGACGAACATGCCCACCAGGTCGTCCAGCGCCCGCTCACCACGACCGGCGACCGGCGTGCCGATCGCGATGTCGGAGGTGCCGCTCAGTCGAGCCAGCAACACCGACAACGCGGCGTGGACCACCATGAACGGCGTCGTGCCGCAGCGCCGTGCCAACTCGGTCACCCCGCGATGCAGACCGGCACCGATCTCGAAGCGGTGCAAGCGACCCGCACCGGACGCCACCGCTGGACGTGGACGGTCCGTCGGCAGATCCAACTGCTCGGGCAGACCCGACAGCGCCGTCTCCCAGTAGTCGACCTGACGCGAGATGATCGACTCCGGGTCGTCCTCGGAACCGAGGACCTCACGCTGCCACAGCGCGTAGTCCGCGTACTGAACCTCGAGCGGCGCCCACGCCGGTACGTCACCCGTAGAGCGGGCGAGGTACGCGGACACCACATCTCGGGTGAGGGGTCCGAGTGACCAGCCGTCCGCGCTGATGTGATGGATGACGAACACGAGCACGTGGTCAACCGGGGACAGCGCGAACAGGCGAACCCGCAGCGGGACCTCGCTCGTCACGTCGAAGCCGGTGGACACCAGTTCGGTCACGGCGGCCAGGACCTGCGCGTCCTCGATCGCAACGGGCGCGAGGTCGAGATCCACCTGCGACGGGGACAGGACCTGCTGGTAGGCAACACCGTCCTGCCCGGGGAACACGGTTCGCAGCGCCTCGTGCCGGGCGACGACGTCCCGCACCGCATGCTGCAGCGCCGGCAGGTCCAACGAACCCGACAGCCGCACCGCGACCGGAATGTTGTTGACGGCGGATGCCGGATCGAACTGGTTCAGGAACCACATCCGCTGCTGCGCCAGTGACAGCGGAATCCGCTCCGGCCGCGGGGAAGCCGTGAGCGGCCGACGGGTTCGATCCTGGGTCAGCGAACCCACCGCCGCCGCGAGGCGCTCGACGGTCGACGCCTCGAACATCACGCGCACGGGCACCCGGGTGTCGAGGGCGGAGCCCAGCCGGGACACCACCTGGGTTGCGATCAGCGAGTTGCCGCCCAGTTCGAAGAAGTCGTCGTCGAGACCGACGCGGTCGACACCGAGGACCTCGGACAGCACGATCGCCACGGTCTGTTCGATCGGGGTGACCGGTGCCCGGAACTGCCGGGCCTCGAGAACCGGTGCCGGCAGCGCCTTGCGGTCGATCTTGCCGTTGAGGTTGAGCGGCAGCGCCTCGAGTCCGACGAAGGCGGAGGGCACCATGTACGACGGGAGTGACTGCGACAGTTCCGATTCGAGCGCAGCAGCATCCAAGGTCGCGAAGTCCGTCGGGACCACGTAGGCCACGAGCCGGTCACCCACCCGGGCGTCGGCCCACACCGTGACCGCCGCGTCCTTCACGCGGTCCGACGACCGCAGCGCGGCCTCGATCTCACCCAGCTCGATGCGGAAGCCGCGCACCTTGACCTGGAAGTCGGCTCGTCCCACGTAGTCGAGCGTGCCGTCGGTGCGCCACGCGACGACGTCGCCGGTGCGGTACATCCGCTCCCCCGCCGGCCCGTACGGGTCGGCGACGAAACGGTCGGCCGTCAGCGCCGGACGGCCGAAGTAGCCTCGGGCCAATTGCGCACCGGCGAGGTACAGCTCGCCGGGCACACCGACCGGGACGGGGCGGAGCCGATCGTCGAGGACGAGCAGGCGCGTGTTCCATTCCGGGCCGCCGATGGGCACCGCGGATCCGTCGGTGTCCTCGACGCGCTGCGCCGTGACCGACACCGCGGCCTCGGTGGGACCGTAGAGGTTGAACAGGTCTGCGGTTCCCGCGGATGCGAAGCGCGCCGCGGTGTCGGCAGGCAGCACCTCACCGATCGCGAGGACCCGGCGCAGCGACTCGGGAAGCCGGTCCCCGGATTCGACGAGCAGCGCCTGCAACATCGACGGCACGACGTGCAGCGTGGTGACGGACTCGCTGCGCATCAGTGCGTTGAGATAGCCGGGATCGCGGTGGCCGTCTGCCGTGGCGACGACGAGCCGTCCGCCGGACGTCAGCGCGGACCAGAACTCCCACACCGACAGGTCGAACGTGGCCGCGGTCTTGAGCAGCGCGGCGTCCGACGAGTCGAGACCGTACTCGGCACGCTTCCATTCGAGCTGGTTGACGATCGCGGCGTGGCTGACGGCGACACCCTTCGGCCGTCCCGTCGAACCGGACGTGAAGATTACGTACGCGGTGTTGGTCGGTCGCAGCGGCGACGTGCGCTCGTCACCGACGATCGGGCCTGCGTCGAACTCTGCGCCGTCGAACGTGTCGACGTGCAGCACCGGGATGTGCGCGGCGACCTCGACACCCTCTCGGGTGGTGGACAGCACGCAGGCGGGCTGCGCCGTGTCGAGAATGTAGGCCGTGCGGTCCGCGGGATGGTCCGGATCGATCGGTACGTACGCGCCACCGGCCTTCGCGACGGCGTACATGCCGACGAGCAGCTCCACCGACCGCCGCATCGCCAGCGCGACACGAGATTCCGGTCCGACGCCCATCTCGATGAGACGGCGGGCCAGGCGGTTCACCCGTGCGTCGAACTCCGCGTACGAGAGTCGTTCGGCCGCAGCCACGATCGCCGGCGCGTCCGGAGCATCGGCGACCTGCGTGTCGAAGAGATCGACCAACGTGAGGTCCGCACCGACAGGACGCTGCGTCGTGTTCCACCGTCCGAGCACCTGCTCACGCTCGTCGGTGTCGATCATTTCGAGGTCACCGACCGGCGCCGACGAATTCGTGACCACGGCCCGAAGGATGCGCGCATACATTTGCGCGAAACGCCGGGCGGTGGTCTCGGTGAACAGATCGGTCGCGTACGTGAACTGGACGGTGAAGTCCGCCGGGTTCCCGTCCTCGTCGGTGCTGTCGACGATGGTCACGTGCAGGTCGAACTTTGCGAGATCGGAGTCGATCTCGAGCGGCGCGATCTCGAGATCGGGCAGGGCGAGCGACCCGATCCGCATGTTCTGGAACGAGAATCCGACCTGGAACAGCGGATGCCTGGCCGTGGACCGGACCGGGTTGAGGACCTCCACCAGCAGCTCGAACGGCAGGTCGTCGTGAGCGTATGCGTCCAGATCCGAGCCGCGCACCCGCGCCAACAGATCCACGAAGGTCTCCGCGGGATCCACCTGGACCCGCAGTGCCAGCGTGTTGACGAACATGCCGATGAGATCGTCGAGAGCGGCATCGCCGCGGCCTGCGATCGGGGTGCCGACCACGATGTCCTGCGACCGCGACAGTCGTGCGAGGAGCACCGCGAGCGCGGCATGCATGACCATGAACGAGCTGGCGTTGTGTGCCCGCCCGAGCTCGACGAGGCCGCGGTGGGTCTGTGCGTCGACCTCGGCGCCGACCGTCGCGCCGGCATACGTCTGCTGCGCGGGCCGCGGATGATCCGTCGGGAGATCGAGCTGATCGGGAATGCCGGCGAGGCGACCGCGCCAGAATGCGATCTGCTGGGCGATGACGGACGTCGGGTCGTCCTCGTCACCGAGCGAATCATGCTGCCACAGAGCGTAGTCCGCGTACTGGATGTCCAGCGGCGCCCAGGTCGGGGCCGTCGCCGCCGACCGCGCGGTGTAGGCCGTCATCACGTCGCGGATCAGCGGACCCATCGAGACGCCGTCGGCAGAGATGTGGTGCACCACGACGACGAGCACGTACTCGGACGGAGACAACTCGAACAGCCGGATGCGCAGGGGCACCTCGGCGGTGACATCGAAACTGGTCGATGCGATCGCGACCACGCGGTCACGCACGTCGTCGGCGGTGACCCGCTCGGGACCGAAGTCCCACCCCGACAGCGCCTCCTCGACCGGGAGCACCACCTGATAGCCGACGCCGGCCTCCTCCGGGTACCGGGTACGCAGCGATTCGTGCCGGCTCACCACGTCCACGACCGCCGAACGCAGCGCATCGACGTTCAGGTTGCCGGACAGGCGGACCGCCGTGGGGATGTTGTCGGCCGCCGATCCGGGCTCGAGCCGGTTGAGGAACCACATACGCCGCTGCGCGAGGGAGAGCGGGATGCGGTCGGGCCGAGGCTGCGGCGAGAGAGCCTTGCGGCCGCCGCCGGACTGCGAACCCAGTCGGGCGGCGAGGGTCTCCACCGTCGAGGCCTCGAACAGTTCCCGCACCGGTACACGGGTCTCGAGCACCGCACCGAGACGTGACACCAACTGCGTGGCGACGAGCGAGTTGCCGCCGAGGTCGAAGAAGTCGTCGTCGAGCCCGACCGGATGGACGCCGAGGACGTCGGCGAAGGCGTCCGCGACGAGCACCTGCGCACGGGTCACCGGCGCGCGGAATGCCTTGGCCTCGAAGACCGGTTCCGGCAGCGCCTGCCGGTCCAACTTGCCCACCGCGGTCAACGGAACCTCGTCGAGGATGACGATGGACGCCGGGACCATGTACGACGGCAACAGCGATTCCACGTGCCGCGTCATCGTGTCGGTGTCGACACCGTCGTCTGCGAGGACGTAGGACACGAGCGCCGTCTGCCCGGAAGGCATCCGATGCCCGACGGTGGTCGCGAACGACACGCCCGGGCAGTCGGTGAGCGCCGAGTCGATCTCGCCGAGTTCGATGCGGAACCCGCGTACCTTGACCTGGAAGTCGGACCGGCCGACGTACTCGATCGACAGGTCGGTGGCATCCCCCGTCGCTCCGCTCGCCGAGACACCCCCCGTCGCTCCGCTCGCCGAGACACCCCCCGTCGCTCCGCTCGCCGATGCGGTCCACCGCACGACGTCGCCGGTGCGGTACATCCGCTCACCGGCCTCCCCGAACGGGTTCGCGACGAAGCGGTCCGCCGTGAGCGCCGGACGGCCGTGGTAGCCGCGCGCGAGAGCACCGCCCGACAGATAGAGCTCACCCGCGACACCCACCGGGACGGGCCGCAGTCGGGTGTCGAGGATCAGCGCCCCGACCCCGGGTACCGGTCCGCCGACCGTGATCGGCTTGCCCGCGAACAGCTCGCCACGGGTCGACACGATCGTCGTCTCGGTGGGCCCGTATGCGTTGAAGAACTGCCGATCCGGCGCCCAGCGTCCCACCAGTTCCGTGGTCGACGCGTCACCGCCGACCGACAGCAGGCGCAGGTCGTCGAGACCCGCGGGGTCCATCGATCCGAGCACGGCCGGGGTGATGATCGAGGCGGTCACACGGCGCTGCGCCAGGAGCGCGTGCAGTTCCTCGCCGCCGAGTATCGACGGCGGAACCACCACCAGCTCCGCGCCGGCAGCAGCGGCCAGCGCCCATTCGAACACCGACGGATCGAAGCTGGGCGAGCAGATGTGCAGCACGCGATCGGAGGCATCCACGTCGTACAGCTCGACGGACTGATCCACCAGGCCGGACAGCCCGCGGTGCGTCACGACGACGCCCTTCGGTTTGCCCGTCGATCCGGACGTGTAGATCACGTAGGCGGTGTGGTCCAGGCGCAGCGGACTCGTCCGGTCGGTGTCGCCGACGGGCGTCACCGCGCGGCCGGCGTCGGCCGCCGCGCGCTCGAGCTCACCCAGCGACCACCACGAGACGGCCTCGGGCAGGTCGTCGATTGCGTCCGCCGCCGCGATACCCAGTGCGGCAGCGGAGTCGGTGACCATGTGCTCGATGCGATCGTCGGGGTACGTCGGGTCCACCGGGACGAAGGCGGCGCCGGTCTTCGCGACGGCCCACACGCACAGCACCATCTCCCACGAACGCGGGAACGACAGCGCGACGACGCTCTCCGGACCGAGCCCGCGGGCGATCAGTTCACGGGCCAGCGCGCTCGACCGCTCGTCGAGGTCGCGATAGGTGAGCGTCGTGTCACCGCAACTCAGTGCGGGTGCCGCCGGGTTCGTGTCCACGTGGCGCCCGAGGATCTCGGTCAACGTCTCGCGGCAGGCCACGTCCGGTCCCGCGACGCGGGTCAGGGTGTCGAGTTCCGACGCGTCGAGCAGGATCGCGTCGCCCACTGCGGCCGACGGATCCGCGACCACCGATTCGAGCACCGCGCGGAAACGCCTGCCGACGGCCTGAATGGTCGGCTCGTCGAACAGGTCTGTCGCATAGGTCATCTCGACGGACAGGTCGGCGACCGTCACCTGCAGGTCGAACTTCGCGAGGGCGATGTCGAAGTCGACACCGGAGACCGTCAGTCCGGGCAGTTCGAGGGACTGCCGGGCCACCCCGCTCTGGAAGGCCAGTGCCACCTGGAACAGCGGGTGACGTGCCTGAGACCGCTCCGGGTCGAGGATCTCCACGAGCCGCTCGAACGGCACATCGGCGCGCTCGAACGCTGCCAGATCGGCGGATCGGACCTGCGCGAGGAGGTCGGCGAACGACTGTCCCCCGTCGACCTCGGTGCGTAGGACCAGCGTGTTGACGAACATGCCGATGAGGTCGTCCAGGGCCGCCTCGCCGCGGCCCGCGACCGGCGTGCCGACGGCAATGTCGGAGGTGCCGCCGAGCCGGGACAGCAGCACCGCGAGCGCGGCGTGGACCACCATGAACGGGGTCGCACCGTGCGCGCGGGCCACGCTGTCGATGCCGGCCTGCAGCTCGGCGCCGATCGAGAACCGATGCGTGGCACCGCTGTTGGAGGCCACTGCGGGTCGAGGTCGGTCCGACGGCAGATCGAGCTGGTCGGGCAGACCGGCCAGGGCCGTCTTCCAGTACTCGACCTGCTGCGAGATCACGGCGCCCGGATCGTCCTCGGAGCCGAGTACCTCACGCTGCCACAGCGCGTAGTCGGCGTACTGCACGTCGAGCGGAGCCCAACTCGGTGCCTGCCCCGCCGCGCGCGCCGCGTAGGCCGTCATCACGTCCCGGGTGAGCGGGCCCATCGACACGCCGTCCGATGCGATGTGGTGCAGCACCAGGACAAGAACGTGCTCGGTCGACGACAGGGCGAAAACCCGTGCACGGACCGGGAGTTCGGTGGTCAGGTCGAAGCCCGCCAGTGCCCAATCCTCGATCCGCGCGACGAGTGCGTCGTCGGTGAGCGGTTCGATCCCGAGGCCGAAGTCCACCTCGTCGGCGGACAGGATCGACTGGTGGCCCACCCCGTCCGTGTCGGGGAACACCGTGCGCAGCGACTCGTGCCGCGCCAGGACGTCCCGCACCGCTGCCTGCAGGGCCTCGGTGTCCAGCTCGCCGGACAGCCGGATCGCGAGCGGAATGTTGTTGACGGCGGACTCGGGATCGAGCCGGTTCAGGAACCACATGCGCTGCTGCGCGAGCGAGAGTGGGATCCGCTCGGGGCGCGGCCGCGCGGTGAGCGGGCGGCGTGAACCCGAACCCGTCAGCGCGGCAACGTGCGCGGCAAGCGCACCGACCGTCGACGCCTCGAACAGGGTCCGCACGGGCACCTGCGCATCGAGCGCGACACCCAGCCGCGACACCACCTGCGTACCCAGCAGCGAATTGCCACCG